>JBEPWP010000001.1:0-33549 GCA_041642355.1 Fodinibius sp.
TGCTCACCGGCTGTCCACCGCCTGAATTATTGGTGACGGTAATCATAATTACGGGGATATTTTCTGAGCCGACCTCCTGAATAGTATCTTCCAGCTTTTCCAAATTCATATTCCCTTTGAAGGGATGGTTGCTCTGTGGTTGTTTACCTTCGTCGATAACGAGGTCACGTGCCTCTGCACCGGCATGCTCAACATGGGCGCGGGTGGTGTCGAAATGGGTGTTGCTGGGGATGACATCGCCTTTACCGGCAATGGTGGTAAAGAAAATATTTTCTGCCGCACGTCCCTGGTGAGTAGGGATCAGGTGTTTAAATCCGGTAATATCCTGCACCGCTGATTCCAGTTTATAAAACGATGAAGAACCGGCGTATGACTCATCACTTTCAATCATGCCTGCCCACTGTTTTGATGACATGGCCCCGGTACCGCTGTCGGTGAGCAGATCAATGAGTACATCTTTCGCCTTCAGTAAAAACGGATTGTAGCCTGCGTCTTTGAGCAGTTGTTCGCGTTCATCCATCGTGGTAAAACGGATAGGCTCTACCGAGCGGATGCGAAAAGGTTCAATAATAGTATCTGTTTGAAAAGGAGAGAGGGACGAAGTTTCCATAATGAATATTTTGCCGATTCGAGGTTATATATTTTGAATAAAAAGAAGTGTTTTATCTTTGACAAAGTATAATATTAACGGTAAAATAAGACAAATAACTCTTAAATTTGAATCTGTTTGTAATGCTCAATCCATTCTTTAAGCCAGAGGGGGTGGCCGTTATCGGAGCTTCTCGAAATCCCCATAAATTGGGATATGGTGTAGTTCGAAATCTCAAAGAATATCGGTACCAAGGTGGAATTTATCCGGTAAACAAATCGGCGTCTGAAATATTGGATTTGCCGTGTTTTGAGTCGATAGCAGAAGTTCCCGATCCTGTGGACTTAGCTATTATTATTGTACCGGCCCCGGTTGTTCCTACAATTATGAAGCAATGCGGTGAGCGAGGTATTAGACATGCGATTGTAATCAGCGGTGGATTTAGCGAGACCGGCGAAGAAGGACGAGAGCTGGAAGAAGAGGTGTCACAAGTGGCAGAAGAATGGGATATCAATTTTATTGGTCCCAATTGTATTGGCACTATCGATACCCATACTCCGGTGAATACGACCTTTGTGACGGGCATGCCCGAATCAGGAGAAATTGGGTTTTGCTCGCAGTCGGGCGCCATGGTTGCGTCCGTGATCGACTGGGCTCGCGGCGCGGGAGTTGGCTTTTCGAGGATTGTAAGCCTTGGAAATCAGGTTGATGTCAATGAAACACAGATGATTAGAGCGCTGCATGAGGATAACCAAACGCAGGTGATCACGGCTTATATCGAGGGTGTTTCAAATGGAAAGAACTTCATGGAGGTGGCTCAAAAGGCAGCCAGGGATAAGCCGGTAGTAGCATTAAAAGGAGGTCGAGGAGAAAGCAGTGCTCGTGCTGTGGCATCCCATACCGGAGCCCTGGCCGGTAGTGCCGAGGCGTACGGAGCAGCTTTTGAACGCAGTGGTGTACTACAAGCCGAAACGATGGAAGAGATGTTTGACTGGGCGCGGGCGTTAGCCTGGCAACCGCTTCCGAAAGGAAAAAAAGTAGCAGTGTTGACGAATGCGGGCGGACCGGCAATTCTGGCTGTTGATGCCTTGGAAAGTGCCGGTTTGGAACTGGCAGAATTAACTGCAGAAACCAAAAAATATTTAGAATCACGATTACCTAAAGCGGCAAGTGTAAGTAATCCGGTGGATGTGTTGGCGGGATCTGGTCCGGGCACCTACGCGGTGGCACTGGATGCTTTGCTAACCGACGAAACGGTCGATTCGGTGGTGGTGATTCAAGCCCCGCAAGATTGGTTTTTGCCGGCCAGTCTTGCTGAAGTTGTGGGTGAAGTAGCGGGTTCGCATCAAAAGCCTGTAATTGCTTCTATTATGGGAAAAGCATCCGTGGAGGAAGCGCTGAAAATATTGCACAAACGAAAAATACCGAATGTGGCTTTCCCGGAGCGTGTGGCTTCGGTCTTGGCGGCCATGGTCAAGCGCAAGGAGTGGCTTGACATTCCCCAGCAAACGCCTGAGCGGTTTACTGATTTTGATGAGCAGAACGTTGAAACAAGTATATCAGAAAAGGATTGGAAATCGCTGCTTCAGGAATATGGTATCGCCTTTCCGCCGGAGCAGCTTGCCGAGACAGAGGAAGAAGCTGTTAAGGCTGCAGAGTCCATTGGTTATCCGGTAGTCTTAAAGTTAGAATCTGAATCCGTTTCGCATAAAACAGAAGTGGATGGAGTGAAGCTGGATATCAGAAATAAAGAAGATGTAGTTCGTGCGTGGAATGAGATTGAAGGGGCGGCCGAGTCAGCAGGTGTTGATATGGAGGGGGTTCAGGTTCAAAAAATGCTAACCGGCGGACAAGAAGTGATAATGGGACTTCGTCGTGATCCGCAATTTGGTCCGATGGTATTATTTGGTACAGGAGGAACAGATGTAGAGCTACTGCAGGATGTTGAGTCTGCTGTTGCTCCGCTGAACCGCTTACAGGCTGAAAAATTGATAGACGCTACCCGGGCCGGGATTAAGCTGAAGGGCTGGCGGAATCAGCCCTCGGCAGACTGTGAAACAGTGATCAAATATTTGATGCGGTTATCACAGCTCGGCGATGATGTGCCCAACATTGATGAGTTAGAGATGAATCCGCTTTATGTGCTGCCTGAAGGGCAGGGTGCCTATGCTGTGGATGTGAGAGGAACGGTTGTTGAGGATGAGAAAGTGAAGTAAAAAGATATTTTAGAAAGGATTGAGCACCGGTGGATAAACAAAACGATTTTTCTAAAAATATCGATTTGAACAACCAATGGTTGTGGCACGCCTCAATAGCCTGTTTTTTGTTGGCTGGACTAACAGGTTTTCTATATCGTTTGGGGATGATGGGATGGGTGCCCGGAGAATTATCGCTGGGCAATATTCGTCATGCTCATTCTCATCTCATGTTCTTTGGATGGGCGGTGCCGCTTCCGTTGTATATCATCATGCAAAAAGTTGTTAGAGAAGCGGGTGATATGGATAAAGGGTTCAGTTGGATGAAATATTCCATTGCCTGGATTTTGTTTTTCGGGTTAATGGCTTATCCGTTTTTCCTATTCTACGGATATCGTCCGGTGGCTATGGGATCTGCTACATTGCCCTTCTCGGTTATTTTTTCTGGATTTGTGATGATCGGGTGGTATGGATTCATAGTCGGATATTGGCAAAGACGCACCGCACTCCAAAATGATGAGAGCCTGCCTTGGATTGATGGAGCACTTGTTTTGTTAGCGGTCTGCTCACTCGGCGCTTGGGGGGTAGCTGTTATTCAGGAGCTGGCCCCGCAATCGCATTTGTTGATGAAAAGCATGACGCACTTTTTCCTTGCAGCTTTTACAGAAGGCTGGGTAGTATTGATACTTTGCGCCATCTTAATTAATGAGCTTGAAATTGAGGAACAACACTGGTGGACCTCCCCACAGTTTGCGTTGGGAGCCGTTGCCATCGGGGCACCGTTGACGTTTCCATATGGAATTTCTGAATCACTGCTCACGCCTATGCTCCTGGGAACGGCCCGTTTGGGGGGCGGACTTGCAGCCGTGGGATTATTATTAGTTATAGCCGCTATTTTCAAATCGGGAAAATGGAGACATCCGATCTGGATCTGGCCAATTGCACTGTTGGCGCTGAAAGGAATTATGCAGCTGGGGACTTCTGTTGTGCCCAGTTCATTTTGGCTCTCCGATCCCGGTTTGCGCGTACTCTATCTGCATATTCTTTTGTTAGGCGGGTTGACGTTACTGGCTTTTGCCTGGTTTAATAGTAGGATCTCAGTATCAAAAAGCTATTTTCATCTTGTGGGAGGTTCCATAATGGTTACGCTCATCACCTTACTGATGTTTACGGGAGTTTGGCCCCAGGCACTTTCGGGCGCATGGCTTGTCGATACTTTGGCGTTGGGAGCAATCCTTCCCATCTTGTCAGTTCTCGTATACTGGATGATGTTAATTCGATCACAAAAGATAAGTTCTATTTAATTATATGCACGATATCAGAAATGAAGAAGATATTACTACTCTGGTTCATGCCTTCTACGCAAAGGTCGAAGAAGATGAGCGGTTGGGACCTATCTTCAATGAAGTGGCCGATGTAGATTGGGATGAGCACCTTCCAAAGATGGTTGGTTTTTGGTCGAAGATGTTATTTCGAACCGAGCGATATAAAGGACGCCCCTTTCGAGAACACTTACCGCTCCCGATTGAGCGTGAGGATTTTGGCCAGTGGGTAGGACTCTTTACCGAAACGGTAGATGAGCACTTTGAAGGCAATCGGGCTGATTACACAAAAGAGTTGGCTGGAAATATTGCAAACTCATTTAGCACGCGAATGACCATGGGAGGAAAGTTCGATAAAAAGAATAAGGAATAATTATGAGAAATGATGATCAAGAATATACCCGGATAGAATTAGCTGAATTGGTTCGAAAAGCCTGCATTGAAGCGGCACGTGATGGATTTAAAGATGCCTCGATGAGTGGCTTATGCACCGAAGGCGCTATGGAAGTGGCAATTAGCTCAATGCAGCAGCTGGATTTGGAAAAAATAATTCAAAAAAAGTGAGAAGAAGATGAAGCGATCTATATTGATTTTAATAGTTGTATTAGGGTTTTCTGTAAGCGTGATGGGTTGGAGTTGGTTTCCACAGCAAAAAGCCAATCAGCCGGAGACCATGCCACTGGTTCCCATGATGCAGCAATTGCTGGAGGATATTCAGCAGGTTGACCGTGGAATTTATACCGAAGATTTTGCAATGATCGAAGAAGGGGCGGTTAACATCTCCGATCATCCCACAATGACATCTGATGACAAAAAACTGGTGAAGCAAACATTGGGTAAAGAGATGAAGCAGTTTGTGAATTTTGATATGGTGGTGCATCATCATGCCGATTCAATGCGGATAGCGGCTGTAGAGGAAAACATGCAGAAGGTACTTGAGCATTATCGGATAACCCAGCAGGGCTGTGTGGATTGTCACTCGAATTATCGCGAACCTATTTCTACGGCAAGATTAGAGAAATAGTTGTAATGCAGCAGCCCATTATAGGATTTCACAAAGATGAAAAAGATGATTGGGTGGCCGAGCTTCAGTGCGGACATAATCAGCACGTGCGGCATAATCCGCCGTGGATGCTGCGTCCCTGGGTAACCACAGAAGAAGGACGAAAGAGCCGCCTTGGAAATAAATTGAATTGCAAAAAATGCGATCGCAACGAACCTCAAGATTTTGATCCATCATGCCAAGAATAGCACGCGTATTTATCAAAACAGGACTCATTTACTTTTTAGCCTCACTGTTGCTGGGTTTGGCAGCCGAGTTTAACTGGCTGCAATTTCCGGGTATAGTACCCCTCTTTTGGCACCTGCTGATGGTGGGGTGGATTACGCAGATTATCTTCGGTGTATCCATGTGGATGTTTCCCGGCCGAACCCGAGAAGAAGGATTTAAAGCACAGCTTTGGGGCTGGCTGACATATATATTTCTGAATACAGGATTACTGCTTCGTGTAATTGCCGAACCTGCTATGTATGTATCTGAAGGATCATTATGGAGTATATTGATTGTGATATCGGCGGTGAGTCAGGTTGCGGCAGCAGTGTTTTACATCATTGAACTGTGGCCGCGCATTCAATCCAAAGAGCAGCGCCGCAAGCAGCGAAAGAAAAAACGGCAGAAACAGAAAGCTAAGAATACCAGCAGTAATAATTGATTAAAATCTGTGTCACCTTGACCCCCGATACGTCGGGACAGGCTTTATTTCAGGGTCTGCTAAAACAAATTGTTTTATAGATGTTGAAACAAGTTCAGCATGATATAAATTTGAGCCTTAATACCACTAACAATTAACTAATAACAAAACCATGCCCACCCCAAGTCGCTGGATGATTAAAGCTTCGATGCTGTACATGTTGACAAGTTTTACTATTGGTGCGCTTATCTTGTTCAGCAAAGCATATCCCGCCTACTCTACGGTATGGAGTCTACTTTCAGTCCACATCGAAGTGAGTATTTTCGGATGGATTATTCAGCTTACCATGGGTACAGCTTATTGGATCCTACCACGCTATCTCGTCAGCAAATCGAGGGGGAACCCCAAGCTGGCCATGCTGATGGTTGCGATCCTAAATGCCGGTATTTTGACTAATGTGGCTTCTTATCTGAATTTTATTTCATCCTCAGCTACGATATTGGGACGCCTGTTGGAAGTGGGAGCGGTGATACTTTTTATTGCCCTGCACTGGAATCGGGCGGTGAGTTATAATACGTGATGCGTAGTGCGTATTAAACACGCACTACGAAATACGTATCCTCAATCAGCCTCTTAGTAAGCGCATGGCATAATACAGAATGACTAATCCCAAGAGCAAATTAAGGCGTCCCAGCCAGCTCGAAATTTTGCGCATTCGTTTTGTTTGGGGATGGTCGGGCTGTTCGTCCATAAGTTCCGCTGCTTTAGGTCCGGCGTAAAAGTCATGAAATCCGCTTACAATCAGGACCAATCCAAATGCAACCAATTTTATAAACAGGTAGCCGCCGAAGACATCCATCCAAAATAAGCCGGTTAACAGTTGGTCGACGGAGTAGCCTCTGGTGAGTAAGTTGGTGAATCCGGTAACAATAAGCACGATAAACAATACCCACGAGATGCGGCTGAACTTTTTGCCGACAAGGGTAAAGAATTTACCTTTTTTATTTTTGAGTAGTTTGTGACGTGTTGCCGGAACAAACACACCGGCGGTAAACATCAGGCCGCCAATCCAGAAAATAGCTGAGGTGATATGCATGAAAACGGAGAGATAATACATGGGGAAATTTCTGTCTAGTGAAATATATGTACAGAAATAAAAAAAGGCGACTGATCGGTTCAGCCGCCTTTGGTAATAAAATAAATGCTAATGAAGGTTATTCTTCTACGTTAAGCATTCCCTTCATTCCGCCTGAATAATGGCCAGGAAAACTACAGATGTACTCATATTCTCCAGCTTCCTCGGGTGCGGTAAAGGTAACTTCAACGGTTTCTCCACCAGCTGCCATATCGGTATGAGCAATAATCTGATCTTCCATATCGGTAGGGATATATTCATTATCTTGTGCTTTACTTGCAGCATTGGCAAAGGCCGCGGCGTCAGCATTCATGGTAAGTAACACAAAGTTGTGCGACATAGCCGAAGCAGGAAGATCACTTTCAGTGAACAGACGAATGCGAATCTCTTCACCGGGTTCAGCCGTGATTGATTCGAGCAATACATAATCGCCCATTTTTTCTCCAGTTGTTATACCTTCTTCTTCGCCGTCAACGACAAATTTCATGCGATCGATACCGACCATTTCAATAGTACGAACATCATCAGCTTGTTCGGTAGCTTGAGCTTGAGTATCAGCCGCTTGTTCTTCAGCCTGTTGATCAGAACCACCACCGCAAGCTGCTACAAAAAGCAACATTAGTGAAAATAGATAAGGTGCAAAACGTGTCATAAATATGAGTAATTCTTAGGTTAAAAATTAAGTAGAAAAGATACGAAACTATTTAATTCATTACACATTATTTTACTGCCCAGTCAAGGTGGCGTGCAGTAATATTTTGGTGCCGAACAACGCTTTAGAAACAGGGCATCCATCCATTGCGCCATTGGTAATCTGCTGAAGTGTAACTTATGTTAATATCAGGAACATTAAATTTTGTGATTAGTTTTACTTAGGTAATCGCTGGTCCGTAATCGGTGACTTTAAAAGTTACATTTGCCTCTGTTTCTACCGATTGTGGATTGTATCCCACCTTGACAAGTTCGTTTGAAAACGCCATGGAATAACATCCGGTATGAGCGGCACCGATCAATTCTTCGGGATTAGTTCCATCACCATTTTCGAACCGTGAAGCGAATGAATATGCTCCTTTATAAGAACCGCTTTCCAGCTCCATTGTTCCGTTTCTATTTTTTAGGTCTCCATTCCATTTTGCATTTGCTTTACGTGTAGGCATATTTTGACCTTATTTACGGTTATGTTTCTGTTGATGTTACTTCGGATTTTTGAAAAAGATCTTCTTTTATCAATTGATACAAAATGCCTCCCAAAAACAGGAGGATTGCTGCTACATTTCCATAGCTTCCTATAATGCGTACTTGATGAGCCATCCCGCTATACCGATGAGCAGTAGCGAGGCCATGCTCCATCCGATGGTGCGATCAAAATGAGTAATAGCCAATGCTGTGATCAATCCAATAATGAGGATAGTAAAATGTGCTGGGCTCGCTTGGACGGACGCATGATGCGGTTGAGTTCCAGTCGTTCATCAAAGATTGTCAGCATGGGAAAGGCCGGCCACCATCCCACGATCGAGTAAATGGGGTTACCTTCCACAAATAGCAGGTTGCCTACTAACAGGGAAGCAGCACCCAGTGCCATAATTAAATGATAGATTTGTGGCTGTAGGTAGTACAGGTATCCATGAAGAGCGTAAGTCCTACCGATCCCAAGATCAGCGCACCGTTGGATGAGCCGGGAAGACCAATGAGTATCAAGATAGTAGAGGCGGCCATAAATACTGGGGCTATGTAGGCCCATTTGTGCTCAAGGGCGGCAGCGCGTTCGAGTCCAATAAGAATCGAACCCTGGTCCAAGATGGTCCTTAAAAATCAATAAGCCAGTTTTTCGCTCCATTTGTCAGTCAGTGCTAACACATTGTTAAACTAAAAGAGACGAATAATCATTACAAACTACGGAAAAAATAAGCATCTTATTTAAAAGTCCTATTTCTTCTATTAGCAACTGTTTACCTCGAAATTGATAAAAAAAGTCCCAACCTACTTCTATAATAGATTGGGACTTCTAAAATAGTACTCAAATAAGCCAAACATTTTATCGAAGCCAATATCCGAAAGGAGGATCAGGACGGCCTACATAACACCTTTGAGTAAACCCATAAAATTGGATAGTGTCCCGGGCCTTTTTAGCATTTTCAAACTCATCAAAAAGCAGGAGCCAATTATCGCCATCTACCAGTTGCCATTGGTCTCCAGATTCTTCTATTTCTATGTTATCGGGGTCTAAACCAGTGCAGTCCTCTGTAAACGGAACATCATCTGTTTTTTCAGGTGGTGCTTGATTAACAAGCCAATAATCGAAAGGAGGATCAGGACGGCCTACAAAGCACCATTGAGTAAACCCATAAAATTGGATAATGTCCCGGGCCTTTTTAGCATTTTCAAGCTCATCAAAAAGAAGTAGCCAATTATCTCCATCCACCAGTCTCCATTGATCTCCAGATTCTTCTATTTCTATATTATCGGGATCCAGTGGCCGACAGTCTTCTTCACCTTCTTCAAAAGGAGAACCCCACTCGAATGCAGCAGTGATCTCTTTAGGAGAGTCAATAGTTACCTGAACGGGATTATCATTACCAGTAACATCATCTTGCCATTCAACAAATGTATGAGTATTTGCCGGCTCAGCTGTAAGTTCTACCACTGTTCCAGATTCATAATCTGTAGATTTTTGTTGAACTATTTTTTCCTTTACTGAACCTTCCCCCTCAGTATATACATCAAGTGTATAATTTTTAATTTTAAAATTTGCGGTAATTGAGTAATCATTATCAATGGTAATTGATAACGGATTATCAGAAGTACTATCTATATCCCCATTCCAATGCGTAAAATTAAATTCCTCAGCGGATTCTGCCTCCAGTGTTAATTGGTTTCCCTCTTCAATAGTAGTATCAGAAAGAGTAACTGTTCCTCCTTCTGATGGTGATTGAGTAACTGTAACGTCATATAACTCAGTATTATCGCTGGCCGGAGTACTATCCTCATTATTATCACCGCATGAAATTACAGTTAATGCAAATAAGATGACTATCCCTAATACTAATTTTCTCATCTATTTAATTTTTTAAGTTATCATTGATGAATTATTTATAATCGAAAAGACTATTAAATCAATTAAAAAACCCAATATCAAATACTTACCAAATCACCTATTGAAAAACTAAATCTTAATGTCAATTGAGATCAATTTTTCTTAGGCATCGTGACAGAGAGTATAAAAAAGAAGGAATCAAGACTATTACTTTTTGTGTGTGGGGGGGGATAAAATTAATTGGTATAACCAATGATTATGAGAGTATTGTTAAAATGTTGGAAGAAGCAGAGCGTAGTCCAAAAATCAGTTATGACCTGAAAAGTATATAGAGAAGTGGGGTGCCCAAAAAACCATTGATCATTAGAGGTCCATGAGCGATAGATGATATTGTTGGATTTTCGGAAGCGAGCAATCCCAAGCGGACTAAACCGGAATACAGTCCGGTAAGTAATCCTGCGCCCGCCAAAATAAGCAGTCCCACAAGTACAGATGTTGGTACTTTGTTCATATTCTGGAGTAATTATATACGTTGTTGGGGTGGGGGATGAGCAAAAAACTCAACATCATCTTTGATCATATCTACATTCCACTCCGGCTCCCAGACCAGTTTTGCCTCATATTCTTCAATTCCATCTATTGCCTCCAGTGTTTTTTCGATCTCTTGCCGCAGGTATCGGCGCATGGGACAGCCCGGCGTGGTAACGGTATATTCAAGCACCACCTTGCCATCGTCAATCAAGATGTTATATACCAGTCCCAAATCAACGATGTTGACCCCTAGCTCGGGATCAATGACATCGCGGAGCTGCCGGACTATCGTGCGCCTGTCTATGGGAGTAGAATTCATAATTTATTACTCAGCCGTTTTGCCGATATGTACTTTCCAGATTTCGGGACCTTCTTCAAGGTAATCCCAACTGAAGCTATCCTGTCCGTGCATGGCTGCCATTTGATAGCGCAGCGGTTTGGGATCATGGTCGTTGATAATGATAAAAGCTTCGCCCTCATCAAGCTCATCGTAGGTATCAAAAATCGTTGCATGCTTTTTGTGCGGGGGAATTTTACGAACATCGATTTTTTCTACAGTATCAGGCATCATTTTAGGATTTTGTTAATAGTTATTTGTTATTTGTTATTGGTTACTGAGACATCTAAATAACGAATCACAAATAACCATTACACGGCTTTTTCTTCCCAGTTTTCAATAAGGTTTTCGCGTTTTTCTTCTTTGTCGCTCCACTGATCAACATTGGGTAGTGCTTCTTTGGCTTGGTTGATGACGTGGTCGGCCCATTCTTCAGAAAGTCGTTCATTTAATTCGATATAATTTTCCCATTGCATCGGCACCTCATCGTCCGGAAAAATAGCCTCTTCGGGACATTCAGCTACGCAGGCATCACAGTCAATACACTCAATGGGATCGATTACCAAAAAATTGGGACCTTCTCGAAAGGCATCAACCGGACAAACGGCTGCACAGTTGGTGTGTTTACATTGGATACATGGATCGGTTACAACGTACGCCATTACTGCTAAAAACTACTCGATTTTGATTGCTTCTCTTCAAAGGTAGGAGTCCCTAAAATGAATACCAATTATAAAAACGGTTTAAACCAATTTTATTGATTTATCATGCCATTCTTCGTACCTTGATTAACCAAGAATCTAAACCATCAAAGTGTGATGATTATGGAAAAGGTACGAGAAGAGCTAACACCAGAAGCAACGATTCAACAAATCATTGATACCCACCGTGAGGCTGAGGGGCTGTTGTCTTCAATAGGATTGCAACCGTCACAACACAGCGAAGAAACCCTGCGGTCAGTCTGTCAACAGCGTACATGGAGTGAAGTAGAAGTCCTCGAGTGGTTAAAGAAACACAGTTCAACAACAGATGGAGAGGCTTTGAATAATAGCGAAGGGGTAGTTCCTGATAAAGATGCTCCCCTGACGAAATGGACAACATACCTGGAAGAATCGTTTATCCGGCCCATTCAATCTCTTTTGGAGGAGATAGACGAAAATTTCCCTCGCATTCGCAAAATACACGGAAATCAGTATTTGTGGCTTAAGACGATGAAGTGGTCTTATGACAAATTCCGGGAAGCACTCAGCATGTATTATACCTTTGAACAGGAAAAGTTTTTCCCACTTATCAAACAGCTCAAAAATAATAGTAATAACAATCTGAACCACGGGACGATCCAAAAATTAGAGAGATCATTTGACGTAATTGAACGAGATCAGCGTCGTCTGCGAAATTTGATGAAGAACGTTCAAGAAAAAGGGAATAAGTTTGAAAATCCCGGGAATTCGTGCTCAACATTCCGTATTCAGAATGAAAATCTTAAAATCTTGTTTTCCCAATTAGAGAATCAGTTTGAAGTGGAGGAAGATCAGCTTTTGGCCCGTATAAAAGAAGAGATAAAAGCCAAAAGGTAACACAACAACTTATCACGGGATAGACCCAAATTAATAAAGACTATCATGTTTATTGGTACAAAAAAGGAGATTATTGATTCGATTAAACGCAGGGGAACTCTTTCTATTGATGAGGCTGTGAAGGAGATTGATCTGGCTAAAACGACTCTGCGTGAACACTTTCTGCAGTTGGAACGCGATGGATATGTAGAACGAGATTATGTGCGTTCAGGGCCGGGTCGTCCCAGCCTGCAGTATCAGTTGACCTCAAAAGGGAATAGCTTGTTTCCTTCGTCGGAATCCAAGCTGATTCGCAATATTATTCAGTACCTAAAGGAGAAAGGAAATGAGCAGTTGGTGGAAGATTTTTTTGAGGATTTTTGGGATCAGCGTCTGAAAGAAGCTCAAGATCGGATCAAGGAATCATTGGCCGAAGATCCGGAATCTAAAATTAAGATATTAATGCAGATGCTGGAAGAGGAGGGGTTTATGCCGGAGCTCGATTTTGACAAAAGTTGTGAATCGCTGACGGTAAGGGAGTGTAATTGTCCCTTTAGCGAAGTAGTGAAAGAGACCCGCCTGCCATGTAAACTCGAAGAGATGTTTTATAAGAAATTATTTAACGAGAATGCAGAGCGGACCAGCTACATCGCTGATGGCGATTACTCATGTACTTATGATATTAAAATCAACTAGATATCGTGAGAGGAAGAGTAAAAAGAGGTTGTTTTACTTTCATAAAACCCAGTATAGAAAGGAATACTATAAAGATAGATTTCCGATAATTTATGAATCAATTATAAACATAAAATGTTATATCTATCTCTAATAAACTGTAATTAACCTATAGTAAGATGAGTAATAATAAAATAGTAAAAGCACTAAATGATCAATTGAATAGAGAAGTTTCAACCTTTTTACGTTACATGCTTCAGGCTGCTTCAATAAAAGGAGCTGAATATGAGAGTGTTCGCGAAATGTATCTTGAGGAGGTTATGGATGAGGTAAAACATGCACAGTACTTAGCAAATCAAATTGAAATGCTTGGTGGAACGCCTGAACTCAAACCAGATCTTTCTGCTCCGCCCAGAGATGTTAACGAAATGCTTAAGAATGATGCTGAGGAAGAGAAAAAAGATGTGCAAAATTACAAGCATCTGGCTGAATTGGCAGAAGATAAAGACCTCTTGTCTCTAAAGATGAATATGGAGGATCAGGGTGCTGAAGAAGATGAACATGGGCATGAAATGCAAAGGTTGCTGGGGTGATTTTTAGCTGAAAAAAATAATTAAACGGGGTAGCGTTATGATTGTTCACGATTTAGCAACATTTATTGATAGTTCATCTCACGGTGATTTATCTGAGAAGTCTATAAAACAGCTTAAAATAAGGCTACTTGATTCACTGGGTACAGCTATTGGGGCCGTCGAAGGCAAGCCGGTGCAGGCTATTCGAACAATGCTGGATGATTTTGGCGGCTCGCAGCAGGGCACGCTTATTGGTGGTGAAAGAACCACGCCCGACCGAGCGGCTTTTTATAACAGTGGACTGATTCGCTACCTCGATTTTAATGACAGCTATCTGGCCAAAGGGGGGACGTGTCATTCGAGTAATAATATTGGATCTATTCTATCATAATCTAAATTAAAATAATGTTTAAAAAGCAGTTCGACTTACGATATTTCGAGATGGGGCAGCATGGAGAAGCAACTCCTGCAACCATTTTAACGCTGCTGGAAGAAGCTGCAGCCGACCATTGCTTGTCTATCGGGTTAAGCCTGTATGATCTGCTTGAAAAAGGTATCGGGTGGGTTCTCCTGTCCGGACGTATGGTGATGGAACGCTATCCTGAATACAAAGAAAAAATTGCTATTAAAACCTGGTTATCTAACATGCGAACGTTTAGAGGTACCAGAGAAAATATAATTTATGACGAGCAGGGTAAGGTTATAGGAAGAGCTAAAGGCTTCTGGTTATTTTCGATATAGAAAAAAGAAGGCCCGCTCGGATTTATGATAAAATACTACAAAGATGGGATAACAATCCCGAAGAAAGTATCGAAGTGGATAGCACTGAAGTTGAAGTTCTTGATTCGGCCACATACCGCAATGAATTTTTCATTCGCCGTTTTGATATGGATTCAAATGAGCACGTAAATAACTTGCGATATTTGCAATGGGCCATAGAATCGATACCCGATGATATTATAGAAAACTGTTATTTGCATGCTATCGACGGCAATTTCTTGGGAGAAGCGCAATATGGCCATGCCATTGAATCTTTGGCTGAGCCCGTAGATTCTAAAAGAACATTTCTTCACACTATTAGAGATATAGAGAATAATAAAGTTTGTTCTTCTGCCAGAACTGTCTGGAAAGGTCATAAATGAGGTGTGAAACAGGGTTAATTATGAGTACCAAGCAATTTGGTATTAAACGTATTTACAAAGATCCTTCACGGAATGACGGCTATCGCGTGCTGATAGACAGATTGTGGCCGCGTGGCGTATCTAAAGAAGAGGCTCGGCTGGATGAATGGCTCAAAGAAATTGCTCCCTCTACCAAATTACGCAAGTGGTTTAATCACGAACCCGGTAAATTTGATGAGTTTACGAGGCGATACAAAGGAGAGCTGACTAATAGGGAGAAAGAAGTAAAACATTTGTTTGAAGTTACTGCAGTAAATCAGCAGGTAACATTACTATATGCGGCGAAAGATGAGGAGCATAATCATGCGCTCGTACTAAAAGAATTCTTAGAAGAACAGATTTAATAAAACGTAAACATAGATATGCAAGGAACAGAACAAGAACTCGATGTTCGCTCGTTAATCCCCATTAAAAGACACGAAAAGCTGTTGAAGCTCTTTAAGAATCTGCCTGCTGGTGACAGTTTCATTTTTATTAACGACCACGATCCCAAGCCGCTGTATTATGAATTTCGCTCGATTTATGGTGATGTCGTTGGCTGGGAATATCTGCAGCACGATCCCGAGGAATGGAAGGTGCGCGTAACCCGAACTGAGTCGTCGGAGGGACGTGAATTTAAGGATATATCAACATTGATGGATCTAAGGGAAACAGATCCCAAAGACTGGAAATACGCTGTATTTCACCGCTACGGGATGATGCTGAAAGGAGACACGATGGAAATTATATCCGAGAAAGATCCCGAAGAAATCCGCCGGATTTTCAAGAAAAAGTTTGACGAAGAGCATACGTGGACATATAAGAAAGATCTGCCCGGGGAATATGTGATTCACGTGACCAAAAAAGCGGAAACCGATCCCGCCTTGGAGGATGTATCCATTGTCAATTCATTTGACGTACGACCCCATCCGCCGGCCAAGCGTCACGATATGGTGTTCGATGCCTTTGATGAGCTGAAACCCGGCGAAGCATTTGTGTTTATCAATGATCACGATCCCAAGCCGCTCTACTACCAGATGGAGGCCGAAAGCGACGAACTATTTAAGTGGGAATATCTCGAAACCATGCCCAAGGAGTGGAAGGTGAAGGTGATGAAATTAGATGAGTAAAAAACAAGTTAAGTTGTTAAAAGAGAGTTCAATGGCTTAAATTGTCTGTGTTCGATACTCGCTAAATGAAAGTTAAAAGAGGAGAGAGCATGGAAAAAGAGTTTACCGCGCGAATTGTTGGCTTGGATGAAGTTTACGAGATGGCTTATAAAATATCTCGTAAAATTTCGGACTCTTCCATTCAGTTTGATACGGTAGTTGGGATTTCGCGCGGCGGTTTTGCTCCGGCGCGCTTGGTGTGCGACTTTTTGAATATTAAGACGCTTACCGCCGTACAGATAAGGCATTATACCGCCGGTGCCGAGGCAAAAGAAGAAGTCGAAATTACCGATCGGATTGATATTGATCTGGAAGGAAAAAATGTACTGGTCGTCGATGACGTTAACGATTCCGGCAAAACCCTGAAGGCGGCTGTTCAGCATATCCAAACAAAAGAAGCCGCAACGGTTAAGACAGCTGTTTTGCATGAAAAGGAGAATACGTCTTTGAACGCAGATTTTGCTGGGTCGTATCTAACGGAATGGAAGTGGCTTATATACCAGTGGGCTGTTACAGAAGACCTGTTAGAATTTTTGAGCAAGAATAATATGTTATCAGCCGATAGGGAACAGATGCTGAAGCACCTTTCAGATAAATATGATCTCGATGTGAAAAAAGAACTCCTGGAAAAAGTGCTTGCGATGAAAAACAATTACTTTGATAACGGCCTATCATGATATTCTCCATTAAAAATAACAAACCATGTTTAATTATTCTGCTACCTATACCGATCAGTATCAGATAACGATGTCGCAGGTCTATTTTCAGAAAGGCCTACAGGATGAGACGGCTATTTTTGATTACTTCTTTCGAAAGCTTCCGTTTGACGGTGGTTATGCGATTTTTGCCGGACTCGAAGATCTTCTCGAGGTGATAGAAAATCTCCGGTTTGATGAGAAAGATCTGGAATTATTGGAAGATGAAGGGATGGATCAGGAGTTTTTGGATTACCTGGAAGACTTTCGTTTTACGGGCAATATATATACTTCCAGGGAGGGAGACCTTATTTTTCCCAATCGCCCGGTACTCAGTGTTGAAGGATCCATTATCGAGGCGCAGTTGCTTGAGACGCTTATTCTTAACACACTCAATTACCAGTCGTTAATTGCAACGAAAGCCAGCCGGATGAGGCTTGCCGTCGGTGATCGCCAACTGGTGGATTTCGGGTTGCGTAGAGCGCCCGGTGCGGGCGGTTATTCGGCCAGCCGTGCAGCAGTCATTGGTGGATTTGATGCAACCAGTAATGTACAAAGCGGACGTGATTATGATATTCCCGTATCTGGAACGATGGCGCACTCCTTTGTGCAGCGTTATGATGATGAAATAGATTCATTCCGAGACTTCGCTGAAATTCGTCCCGATGACTGCGTACTTCTGGTGGATACGTATGATACCTTGAAAAGTGGTATGCCCAATGCCATAAAAGTAGCAAAAGAGATGGAAGAGCGGGGTGATAAACTGAAGGGTATTCGCCTTGATAGCGGAGACCTTGCCTGGCTTGCTAAAGAGTCACGTCGAATGTTAGATGAAGCGGGGTTGGATTATGTGAAAATAGCCGCATCTAATCAGATTGATGAGCATGTCATAGAAAGTTTGCTCGATCAAAATGCGCCCATTGACCTATTTGGAGTGGGAACGAGCCTTGTTACCGGTCGACCTGATTCTGCCCTTGATGGTGTTTATAAGCTGTCTTATGCCAATGGCGAACCACGACTTAAATTATCAGAAACGGTCAGCAAAATTAATTTACCCGGAAAAAAGCAGGTATACAGGCTTTTGAATAAAGACGGTTCATTTTACGGTGGGGAAGTAGTGACCTTGTCAGACGAAACAAATGTTGATATGATGTATCATTCAACTGATCCTAAAAAGTCCAGAGATTTAACTGAATTTCAAAAAGAGCCACTTTTGGAAAAAGTAATTGAAGATGGAGAGCGTGTAACTGAATCTCAATCAGTACAACAAATAGCGGAATTTAGTCGCAAGCAATTGGAAAGGTTGCCTACTGAATTCAAGCGATTTGAAAATCCCCATATCTACAAAATTGGACTTTCTGAAAAACTGAAAGATCAACGTGATACTTTGGTAAAGCATCACAAAGAAAAAGTTTAAACCAATTACTGCTTCGGGTTAATTGGGTTCATTCCGAGTACTGAATATCAAAACAAAGAAAACTCTTTTTCGGATTTAGCGGAAGTTCTTAAGACCTGTAAGTCCTGCATAAATAATTAGCCAGATAACTGTTCGGAAAGACATCGCTGTCAAGCTTTCAAAGGCAATAGATACTTCCAGCCAGTAGACCACTAAAATCAGGAAAAGCATTATCAGGTTGAGTAAGAATATTACTTTAGCTGCCTTAATGCCTGTGTGTAGGTTTTGCCATATTAGGTATCCAGAAGCGATGTAAGCAAATCCCATCACGGTATTAAAGATCAGCAAGGGCAAAAAGATAACGTAGCCGGGATCGGAGAATCCCAGGAGCGTCATTCCGCCTACCCAAATTGTGATTAAACCAAAAAGAGAGGCGATGACTGCATTTGCATATTGAATAAATGTAGCAAGAGTTTTTTTGTTCATTTTATTGTAGATGTTATCTAGCTATTTATAATAATTAATAAAAAAGGGGGATACCTACAAAGTATCCCCTTGAATATAATTGGCCGGCTTTTACAATGATGACAAGATGCCATTCCATTTCAATTCTACAAAAAGGCTTCGGCCGGGATCATTGAGGGGCATGGTTGATCCCTGCAGACTTCTGTTCAGGTGCTCGTGATAGGTCACGTCAAACAGGTTATTAACTCCTGCAGAAAGTTGAATGCCACGTCCCAGTTGAGAGCTCAGTTTGAAGTTTGTAAGCAGATATCCGTCCGTTGGTTGCTCGTCAAAGGATTCGGCCACTCGAGTTTGTTCCGCTACGCCGCGCAGATGCAGTTGAGGAATGAGCTTACCACTCATGAAGCTGTAATCCAGCTTAAAATTCGCTTCATAAGCTGGAATCTGTGGCAGGTCTTCTTCCGCTGTTAAATTACGGCCGACGGTATAGGCTGTGGATAAGTTGTAGCCCAGCTTATTGCGCCCGTTATTTTGGAAGGTTAGCTCAAAGCCGTACAGGGCTGCTTCGTCTACATTGATAAATTGCTTAACACCCGGTGCTCCCATCTGTTTTGGATCCAGGTCGGGACGAACCGTTGCGCTGATATAATCAGTCACATAGCTGTAAAACAGCGATCCTTCTATACTGATGACTTCGTTGGTGTAGTTGAGCATTGCATCCACCTGGTGGTTGGCCTCGGCGTTCAGTTGCGGATTTCCTACGTACTCATAGGGATCCATACCGATGGCCAGGTAGTTGACAAATAGCTCATCCATGCCCGGGTATCGCTCTGATCGTCCGATCCAGAAACCGGTTGTCCAGTTGGAATGCAGGTCTTTGGTAAAGCCCGCGCTGGCACTCCATCCGAGGTGTTCCTGATCAAGTTCGCCAAGCGTTTGGGCAAAATAAGCGTCGGGATCGCTGGCATTGGAGTAGTAGTAATCGAATCGGGAAGAAAGTACTACATTCCATTCGCTGATGTTTGGCTGATATTCTACAACGCCGCCAAAACGATTGCGTTTGCCGCCCTGCCAGACGTTGTCGGTAGCCGTTTGTCCGGCCATGGGATCCATTTTGAAATCGCGGGTCCGGAACCCTTCCATATAGCGCAGCGTAGCATCCGTGCCAAATGTCCAACTACCTGCTGTACCCGGGAGCACATAAGAAAGATCATAACCGTAAGTTTCGGTTGACAGGTCGGTAACGGCTTCGGTCATATTTGACATCTCTCGATCCAAATTATCCATTACGTGTGCTACATAAGAACCAAAAACTGAGCTCTCAAAACGTCCATTGCCAAGATCAGTATTGGTGTAAGTAAGCGTAGCATTGGTGATGTCATCTTCTCGCATATCCATCATTAGCGCCGGATATTGGACATCACGCGCAAAATTTTGGCTCAGTTTGGCCTTGATGGAATTTGCATCATTTAGCTGAACCGAGGTCTCAACCGTATATTCGGCATTCGACATCCCGGCGTTGACGCTATTCCCGGAACCATCCTCATAATTTTCGGTAGATGCAAAAGCCCCATAGAGATTGGTCGTCCAGCGACCACCTTCTTTTTTAATGCCACCGGCATAGCGCTGGCGGTCGATGTTGCTTTCATATCCCACCGTAAAATAGCTGGAAAGAACGGGATCGCGATAGAAATCTGGCTGCTGTGATTTAAAGTTGATGACGCCGCCAAAGGAAGGTCCGTGTTTGAGGGCATAGGGGCCTTTCAGGATTTCGACCTCTTCGATATGCTCCATTTGAACATGTGAGGTAGGCGGATCCATACGGTTGGGACAGGCCCCCTGCGATTGCAGTACGCCGTCCATTTCGACCATTAATTGATTTTTCTGAAACCCGCGCAGTACCGGATCAACGCCGAAGCCACCGCCTTTGCGAATGCCCGAAATATTGGGCGAATCTTTGAGAAATTGTCCCGCATCGTGCGAAAGATTGACGGTTGATATTGCATCCATAAACTGGTCCGGTTGGTTCGAAGTTTTGCGTGCCAGTATGGTAACCGGACTCATCGCTTCCGTCGACTTCCGCAAATAGATGGTTGAACTTCCACCTGCAAAATCTTCTGTTGTAAGTTCAATTGTTTTGCTTTTATAGCCTACATAGGTGATGCGCAGGGTCAAAACGCTGACATCTGCTGTGAACCTAAATTCCCCGTTGGCATTAGTGATCGTGGTAAGATCACCATCGGTCCACTGCACATGGGCACCAGCCAGTGGCTTGTTGTTTGATTCATCTAAAATTTTTCCGGAAATAGTATTTTGTGCCCAAGAAGAACTTGAGAGGGCAAAAAGGAGTAATAGTCCTATCGTTAAAGAAATTAGTTTTTGTAAACGCATAATTCTGATATAGTCTCGTTGTCTGCATCACAAAAGAGATATAGCTATAGCAATAGTGTTATCGTACTGTGATACAGATTGATTATGGAATTTGATTAAGAGATCAGGTGATTATGCGCGTAGGCGGGGCGGATGAAAAATATCATCCGTAAAAATAAATAGAGGATGCTGTTCTAGACTCAGAAAAATAGAAGTTGGAGAAAAGGTAATACCGTCAAAAGCCGAAACCAGTGGGGCTTTTATTTGGAACGGAGCATGCGTACCTATGGGCTCACTTCCAGGATGATCACATCCGCAAAGCTTTATGCCGTTGGAATCGTCGTCTGATGTATTGTGGTTACAACTGCAAGCTTTTTCCCCGTCCAGCGAACAGGAGTCACCGCAATCACCATTCATGCTGCAAGCCATAACTTTTCCACCGTGATGGGTGTTCACCTGTTGCATTACCAATGGCGACACACTTTGGAGCATAGAAGCGCCAAAGAAAAATAACAGCACCACTGACGATATGTGTTTCAGCTTGTTAAGCACGCAATCCTTTTAAAAGAGTAATTTGTCTTAAAATACAAAATATATCAACTTTTAAAAAGTGAAGTGGCAAACTTTCTCTTCAAAGAACTGTGAATTCCATTGCAGTATTTGATAATTTGCTTGATCAATAACGGATAAAATTTAGTATATTGTGAGTGAATATTCACAATATTATTTAAAAATATTCCGATCCATTGGCAGCTACAAAAAAACAGGCAATCCTAGAGACCGCATTGGAGCTTTTTGTATCCGACGGTATTGATGCAACCTCTATCCGTTCTATTGCGGAGGGGGCTGGTACAGCCGAAGGAAATATCTATAGGCATTTTAAGAGCAAAAATGATCTAGCTCGGACAATCTTTTTAAACTGTGCTACTCAATTTCGTAATACATTAAAAGAGGCTGTAAAGAAGAACTCTAATCCCGAGCAACAAATTGAAATTCTTGTTCGAACTATTTTTGATTTTTCTTTTGAGTATGAAAAAGAGTTTTCATATATCTTGATTGCCAATCATCGAGAGGAAATTATCACCAATGAAATGCTTTCGAAACCGCTTCCTAAAGATGTGTTTGTCGAAATATTACAATCGGGTAAAGAAAAGGGCATTTTTAAATTGCCGCACGAGCCTACTATAGCAGTAGCTTGGATTGTGGGCATGGTGCAGCGAAGCATCATTTTCATCCGGCGGCAAATTACTTCTTTGGAGCGGAATAAAGTTATCGACGAGACGGTTCGTGCCTCTCTACGGATGTTGAAAGGGTGATTCAATAATTTTATCCCCCTTTGTAATTTTGAAATGAAAAAGTGCCACCAGCTGTCAACCGGAGGCACTTAGGATTTATTGTTAGGGATGTATGTTAGGAGATAAAAGTAGTTATGTTCTAACTTGGAGTACGAGTTTTAAGATTCAGTAGATTTGTGAGGTCATCAATCACCGTGTAAAAAACCGGTACGACAACCATCGTTAGCAGACTCGAAGCCGTAAGTCCGCCAATAATGACGATGGCCATCGGTGAAAATCGTTCTGCTCCCAATGCCAGTTCCAAAGCCAATGGAAGCATGCCAATCACTGTTGAAAAGGTTGTCATCATGATGGGGCGAAATCGAACGGCAACCGATTTTTTGACGATCTCTTCACGACTTTCGCCTTCCATCTGGTGCAAAATAAAATCTATAAGGATTACCGAGTTGTTAACGGCAATACCAATCAGGAGTATAAAACCAATTAATACCGACATAGAGATTACTTTACCGGTAATGATTAAGCCAATGGCTGCTCCCACGGCAACAAGGGGAACCGCCATCATTACAGTAAATGGATGGATAAATGAGCGAAATTGGGCAACCATCAGCAGGTAGACTCCCACTAAGGCTGCCAACAGTGCAGACAACATCTGTGCTCGGGATTCCTGTAGATCAGAATTTTCACCGGTTACCTGTAAGTCATATCCTTTTGGGACCTCCATCTTAGAAATAGAAGATTCTATATCCGCGATAACATGGCTGAAAGCTCGATCGTGGGTAAAGCCCAACACATCAGCCGTTCTTATAAGGTTCTCCCGTGTGATTAGATTAGGAGCTAGTTGGACATCAGTTTTTGCAACGGAGGATAGCGGCAAGCCAGGCTTTAGTTTTGTCTGTAGTACATCATCGAGAACTTGCCGCTGTGTTGAATCATAGCGAACGACAATGTTGGGATCCGTCCCATCAGAAGCATCCAGACGAGTTACGGGCAGTCCATCGACAGCAGCAAACGTTTCCTGGGCAATATATCCCGGAGTCAAGCCATAAAAAGCGGTATTCATCCGATCCACGGTAAATTGTACTTCGGGACGTTCGAGTGTCCATTGGCGGTAGATATTAACAGCTCCTTCTACCTTTCGTGCTCGGTCGGCGACTGTTTTAGCCAGTGTATTAAGTTGATTCAGATCGGGTCCTGAAATTCGTACATCGATAGGAGCGGCGGTTGTGCTTTTTGCGGTGCCGCCCATGGCTTTGAGCACGGCCGTGCGGATGCCCGGAATGCGGTTAATTTTTTTACGAAGCTGATCTTGTATATCCCAGATTGAACGGTCACGCTCTTTTCGAGAAACAAGATCAACAGTAATAAATGCCTGCTGCACGCCCATGGCACCAGCATCTCCAAAGAATTTGGCCTCGGGTTCAAAACCTATTTGGGAGGTATAGTTGATAACATCAGAGTCCTCATTAAGTAGATCTTCGATGTCACTGACAATTGATTTTGTTTGTTCAAATGAACTGCCGGCTTCTGCTTCCATCGAGATAAAGAAAGAACCAGAATCCAGTTTGGGCAGGACTTCCATCCCACGCATAGCCAAGAGGGCCATACTTCCGATAAAAATAATTAACGTTCCGGTAAGTAAGATAGCACGGTGTTTTAGTGACCAGTCAAGAAGCACTAAATATCCGTCCTTTAGTTTATCCATTCCTCTATTAAAAGGAGCTATATATTTTTTTATCGATGATCCTATTTCGGATTCGTGTCGTTCAAATAAATAAAAGAGGAGCGGAATGAGAGTTACGGCCATCAGGATGGAAGCCCCAAAGGCGAAAATCATAGTAAGTGACAGTGGTCCAAAAACCTTGCCCACAAATCCCGTAAGAAATTGAAAGGGTATGAGTACGATAATGGTTGTGGCAACGCCCACAAGTACTGCAAAGAAAACTTCTCCGGTACCTTTTATAGCAGCTTCTTTGGCAGAAAGATTTTCTTCGTCGTAATGACGGCTGATATTTTCAATAACAACGACGGCCCCGTCAACGACCATACCAACTGCTAAAATGATGGCAGAAAGGGTTACCAAGTCCAGCTCCATGCCATTCAGTTTCATGAGGGCAAATGCAAGTAAAAAGCTCATGGGCATGGCAATACTGACAATAAAAGCGCGACGGATGCTTTCCAGAAAACCGAAAATAATCAGGGAGGCCAGGAAAAGTGCAAGGGCGATTGAGGTGGCCATATTTCCGGTTACCTGTTCAGTAAAGGATCCCTCTTCGGTAGCTACTTCAAATTTTAGATCAGGATATTCTTGCTGAAGCGTTGGTATTTCAGCAGTTACGCCATCAACAACCTCTACCGTGTTGGCATCATCTTGCTGTAAAACCTGCAGGGCGACCACCTCGGTTCCATTTGCCAGGAAGGCACTTTTGGGGTCAGCAGTTCCATCTTCGACTTCTGCTATATCTCCAATAAGCAGTCGCTGATTGTTCTCATTTTTTATGGGGATATTTTTAATTTCCTCAACGGTTGTCAAAGACTCGTCAAAACGAAGCAGTACTTCACGACGACTGTTATCAATGCTGCCCAGCGGTCTTGATATATTGGCTGTTTGTATAGCCTGACTGATAGAAGAAAGCGTCAAATTAACTGCTTCCATACGATTTCGATCGATGGAAATATTGATCTGCCGCCGATATCCGCCAAAAATATCTACCGAAGCCACACCGCGTAATCGCTGCAGGGTGGGCGCAATTTCATTATCAGCGATTTGACGCACCTTTTTGAGGTTGCCGTCATGGGCACTGACACCGATCGTTACTACGGGTTTATCGCTGGAATTTATTTTTAGGATACGGGGTTCGCTGATCGATTCAGGCAGGCTTCCCTTAATGCGGCTCACGGCATTTTGTACATCTACAGCTGCCAGATCTACGCTCACATCGTAATGAAATTCGGCTGTAACTACCGAAAGCCCATCCTGAGATTTGGAACTAACCTTTGCTATACCATCAAGAGCAGCGACCTCCTCTTCCATATCTTCCGAAACTTTTTCCGCAACATCCAACGCCGTTGCACCGGGATATTGTGTGAGAATAGTAACGACCGGGGGAGAGGTTTCCGGGAAAAGCGAAATAGGTAGCGAGAGGTACGATTGCGTGCCAAACACCAGGATCGCAAGCATCAGCGCATAGATAGTGTACCTGTTTTTTATTGAAAATCCTGCCCAGTTCATAAAATTGGTAATCTTAGATAATTAGTTATTCAATGTTATTTCGCGGGTAACTTCCACACGATCACCGGGTTCAACATTATGTACGCCGGAACTGATGATGGTATCTTCTGGTGAGATATTTCCTTTGACTTGTCGAAGCTTATCGCGTTGAATCCCCAGTTCTACTGTGATGGCTTGGGCCTGCATTTGATTATTAACTTTGAACAAGCGCGGTTGGTCGTTTCTTAAATCAATTGCTGAGACGGGGACCAAGAAGGCATTTTCTTGTTGGTTTATTTCAAACGATAAGGTAATACCAGAGCCTGAGGGACGATCATTAAAAGATCCGTCAGGAAATGAGGTAAAAACACGAACACTTCGGAAAGGAGGTTTAGCCTGAGCGTCAACTCGTTCTACCTTGCCCGTTAGTGTGTCATTGTTGAGTTGAGCCGTCACAGAACTGCCCACTTTGATTCCTTTTTGTATATCCTGTTCCAAAAGATCTGCATAAACAGTCGGTTCGCCCTGATGAAAAAAGAAAACAGGTTGATTGGGACCGATATTACTGCCTTCCCGGATCATAATTGATCCGATAGTTCCTTTTGCAGGAGCATAAAGCCGGGTTTGCTTTTCGCGTTCTCTAACTTCTTCAAGAGCGGCCTTGGCCGCATAAAAACTGCTTAACGCCTGTTCATAGTTGAAGGCGGTCTTATTGAATACAGTTTGAGAAATAGCTCCATCTTTATAAAGGGTACTGTCAATGGAAACTTCCCGTTCCCAGAATGATTTTGAAGATTTAGCTTTGTTAAATTCACTTTGTGAACGATTTATTTGAGCATCCAGTTCCGGTACAGATACTGTTGCCAAAAGTTGGTTTTCTTGCACCTTTTCACCTTCCTGAACGTGTATTTGGTTAAGTGTGCCACCGATGCGAAAAGAAAGATTGCCGTCTTTTGTGCCGGCAATTGTCCCCAAATAAGGAAGGTAATCTGAAATAGATTTAACAATCGGCTGGGTGATTTCAACTGCTACATCAGCATTATTATTAGACGTGGATTCTTGACTTGTTGATGTGCCATCAGCACTTATCCACAGTACCACAGCAGTACCCAGCAAAGCTATTGCAAAGACGATTAATATATCCTTCTTGCTTATATTCATAACGATTTCCCTTCTGCCAATGTAATGGCTAATTCTTTGTTTAATTGTCCTGTTAGTACGGCGATATTCAGATTTAGCGTTCTGAGCTGCGCACGCATGGCAAGCAGTTCTGCACGTACGCTGTTTAATTTTGATTCGGTCGTCAGCAGATCGGTTAGGGTAGAGCGCCCCTGTTTATAAGATTTGGATTCCATCCGATAGGTCTCTTCTAAATATTCAATACGAGTTTGGGTCGATTGAATTCGTTTTTGTGCTTCAAGTTGAGCATTTGCCAGCTTGTTAAGCTGTTGCCGATATTGTTGACGCGTTTGCTCCAAGCGGATTTGCTGAGATTTTACCTCTTTCTTTTTGACTTGGTTATTAACGACTCTTTTACCAGCAAATAGTGGAATATTTAATCGTATGCCAACCATCCATTGGTCATCAATTTCAAAGTCACTTCCTGATCTAAACTGTTCGACAGCAAAGAGATTAAGTTGTGGCAAAAAAGCCCGGTATGATGCACGGGCTTCAAGATCGGATGCTTTCTTTTGTTCTTTTGCTACAGAAATACTCGGGATGTCCTCGGTTGAAACTTGATCGGGATTAAAGAGCACATCTTTTTTGAAACCAAGTAGCACAATATCATCCAAACTCAATGTACTCTCTAGTCCTAAGTCGTCTGTTAATTTCCGTAAAAGCTGGTCAATATTATTTTCAGTTGATATAACAGCGGTTTCTGCTTCTACAATCGCATCTTCAATTTTTAAAAGATCAACATTTGCTATTCGCCCTTCTTGGTAAAGCGCCTTTAGCTGTTCCTTATTTTTTTTGAGGGTCTGAATGCGTTCCTCTTGTACAGTTTTGAGTTCTTTTAGCTGCTGCAATTGAATATATGCCGATGTTGTTGACTCAATAGTTTCCATGCGAGCTAGCTCATATTTGATATTTGCCGCATCGGCCAGTGTTTTTGCTTTTTGACGTATTGCTCTACTTTCGCCAAAATCAAAAATTTCCCAGTCGGCCTGTATATTACCCTCATAAAGCTGATCATCAAGCGGAGGAAAAGCGCCTTGAGCTCGAATGGGAGTTACAATTTGGGGGTACTGTGAGCGGGTGTATGAAAAACTGCTGTTTATTTTTGGGATGTAGTCCGAAGAAAGTAGGCCACTTCCTTCTTCTGCAGCCTCTTTATCAGCTTTGGCAATTCGTGTATTTGTAGCATGTTCTAAGGATCGATCTATGGCCTCAGCTAGTGAGGTCGGTTTTTCCTGGGCAAAGGTAGCTGTTGTAAATCCGATAAATAACAACAGACCGCTAACAATTATGCGTAACAATTTCTTTCTCCGTTAAAAGTGAGTATTCACTCACAATATAATTTTATATTACTTCCTAATCAATACAAATAGCCTATATTTTTTCTTATGGAGTTAATAGCTTTAGTCTATCACTCCATAAAAAGGTTTAAATCTATTGTGAGAAATTTTTTCCGATGTTAGGTCAGTTGATGCATCAGGGGGACATCAGGGTATGTGGCCTGAGTCGGAATGTTTTCAACACTGCTCGTTTGATTTTTGGGATGAAAGATTTTGCCGCCTTGATAAGCGGTGTAAAGGAGTGTTCCCAGTGAGATTAAAGCTGAAATAGCCAGTATCCCAAAGAGCGTATTTTGCCATCGAATATTATATGAGAGAGCAAAAAATCCCACGGCACTTATTACGCCGGTTAAGATGGTAAACCAGAAGGCGATTTCAGCGGCCTCCTCGTGATCGTGAATGACATCGTGAGAAGCCACACTGAGTTCTTCTACAATATCTTCAGCGGCTTCGCCGGTTTCCATAGCTACGTAACTGCTTACGGCTCCGATCAAAAAGAAGACCAGGGCAATTTGCAGTATAGACGAATTTTTCTTCAGCAATCCCCATCCCAAAATAAGCAGGCCAAAGCCGACACTGAAAATGGGAATATGATTGGCTATAAGGTGTAGGTAATCAGCTTCCATAATAACTTCTGTTTTAGGTTAGAAAGGTTCTTCTTTAGCAACTAAATCTTTTCCTTTTTCCATCCAGTGATAGATGGTCGGTAATACTAACAGCGTGAGTAGCGTAGCTGTTACCAGTCCGCCCACAACGACCGAGGCTAACGGACGTTGTACCTCAGATCCGGGACCGGTATTAAAAGCCATAGGGATGAACCCGAGGCTGGCCACAAGGGCGGTCATCAATACGGGACGCAGTCGGTCACTGGCTCCCTTGACAACGGCTTGTTTGAGATCCATGCCATCTTTTCGCAGGTCGTTGAGGTGAGCAACCAACACAATACCGTTCAGCACGGCTACACCGAACAAGGCTACAAAGCCAATACTGGCTGATACGGACAGGTAAAGACCACGCATCCAGAGGATAAACACACCGCCGGACAGGGCCATCGGCAGATTCAAGAATATAAGCATCGTAAAGCGTAACTTGCCGAACATCATGTAGAGCAGGCCGATGATAATTAAAAGTGATATAGGCACGACGATATAGAGGTGATTCATCGCCCGCTGCTGGTTTTCAAAAGTCCCGCCGTACTGGATAAAATAGCCGGCCGGAACATCTACATTTTCATTAATGGTTTCTTTTAGATTAGAAACGTACGAGCCGATATCGATCTCTTGTATGTTGATGCCAAGAATGGCCCGTCGCCAGCCGTTTTCGCGTGATATTTCACGCGGACCTTCTTCGGCGTAGATATCAGCCACTTCTTTCAGTGGGATGTAGCCACCGTTGGGGAGCTGGATGGGCACTTCCATGATATCCTGGAAATTGCTTCTGAGATGTTCTGGCAATCGAACATTGATACCAAAGCGACGTTGTCCCTCAAAAATTTGCCCCGCCTCACTTCCGCCGATACCCGTGCCAATTACATGTTGGATATGATTGACGTTTAATCCATAGGAGGCCACAGCTTCGCGATCAATTTCAATGTTGTAATAGGGCTGACCGCTGCTTTGTTCTAAATAATAGTTATCAGTGCCTTCAAGGTCTCCAAGCGTTTGGGAGATCCGCTGACCGACCGCTTGCAGGGTATCCAAATTTTCGCCGAAAATTTTAACGGCAATATCAGATTTAACGCCGCTGGTCAGCTCATCAACGCGCATGGCAATAGGCTGGGTGATGTTGTAGGAAAGCCCGGGTTCGGTTTCTAGGTAGGGACGTATTTCATCTACAATATCTTCTTTGGTGAGCCCGTCGCGCCATTCATCCCTTGGTTCGAGCATTACCCACACGTCGGTTTGGTGAACGCCCATCCAGTCATTGGCCAAATCGGAGCGACCGGTTTTGGGGACGACCGTTTTAATTTCAGGGATATTTTGCGTGAGTTTGGCCGCCAGCCAGTCGGCATTTTCTACGGATTCATCCAGCGTTACCGAAGGCATGCGAACCTGTTCTACCAAAATGGAACCCTCATCGAGTTCGGGCAGAAATTCGGTACCGAGGTAGGGCATAAGCGCCATCGATATTCCAAAAATAACCACGGAGGTAGATACGATAACCCCTTTTTTGTTGAGACTCGCTTCCAGGAAGCGCTCATAGCGTGGTCGTAGCCAGTTGATTACATAATTCTTGCGGAGCTTTACACCATTTCTAAATACAAGTGCTGAGATTGCGGGTACGTACACCAGCGCCAGGATCAACGATCCAAAAACGGCCGTGGCAACCGTGATGGCCATGGGGCGATAGAGAATGCCTTCCATACCGCTGAATGTCATGACGGGCACATAGACCATCAGGATAATAAGAACGCCAAAGAAAATGGGGCGTGCTACTTCGTGGGCGGCCTCCCGGATGATTTTCAGCCGTGATTTTTTGGATCGGTCATCGTGCAGTTTATCAACGATATTTTCAACCATTACAACTGAGCCGTCAACGACCATACCAAAGTCAATGGCGCCAAGACTCATCAAGTTGGCGGCCAGGCCAACCTGCTCCATACCGATAAAAGCAAAAAGCATCGATAGGGGGATCACTGAAGCGACGATTAGAGCACCAGTTATTTCACCGAGCAAGAGCAATAGAACAGCAATTACAAAAAATCCCCCTTCAACAAGGTTGGTGATGATCGTGTCGGTTGTACGGTCAACAAGATCAGACTGATCATAAAATTTTTCGATATAAACGCCTTCCGGCAAGCTCTGGTTAACCTCGTCAATCTTTTCATCCATCGCGTTGATGACCTCCCGTCCATTTCCGCCGCGAAGCATCATCGCAATACCGGTGACAATTTCTCCTTTACCGTCTTGGGTTACCGCACCCTGTCTCAACTGTTTTCCGATGGAAACGTTCGCTACATCTTTGACGTAGATCGGGCGTCCTTCAAGCTCCTCAACAATGATTTCTTCAATATCTTTGATATTGTTGATTTGGCCGAATCCACGGACGATGTATTGCTCGCGGTTGTGCTCCAGGTAGTTCCCTCCCGAAACGCTGTTGTTATTTTCGATGGCATCAGTCAGGTCTTTTAGCCCGATACCGAAATTTCTGAGCTTATCGGGATCAACAGCTACCTCGTATTGTTTCACAAATCCGCCAAATGAATTTATCTCCGTAACACCCTTAACGGTTTTTAGCTGTGGCGCAATAAGCCAATCCTGGATGGTGCGGAGCTCGGTAAGTGAATGATCATCACCGCGGACAACGTACTGTACAATTTCGCCAAGGGCAGTGGATATCGGTCCCAAATTCGGGGAAGAAACGCCTTCCGGTAGTTCATCGGAAATACTTTGTACTCGTTGGCTTACCAGCTGACGGGCAAAATAAATGTCGGTGCCTTCCTCAAACTCCACGGTTACTGCCGAGAGACCAAATTGAGAGATCGATCGAACTTCTTTGACGTCGGGCAGTCCGTTCATGGAAGTCTCGATGGGGTAACTGACCAGCCGTTCCACATCATAAGGCGAATACTGGCCAGCCTTGGTAATAACCAGCACCTGAACGGGGGTTACGTCGGGCTGAGAGTTAATGGGGATATTGGACAGCGAAAAGACGCCCGCTACCGCCATTAAAAGTGTCAGCGATATTGCTACAAATTTCTGTTTTAAACTAAAATCAATGAGTCGGGTTAGCATGGTGAATATCCTGGATGTTAGTCAGCAAATTGTTCGAAGCGTTCGAGTGCTTTAAGGCTAAAAACCTGTGTGACTGCAATTTTTTCGCCGGGCTCTAAGCCGGATTCAATAATTGCATTTTCGGCGGTTGCGCGTCGTACGGTTACCGTCCGTTTTTCATATTCGAGCGGAGAATGCTGTACAAATACGGTTGCATCCGATTCCTCAAACTGTATAGCTGACATCGGAATGCTGATCGTTCCTTCTTCGCCCCCCGCGGTGTAAGTAAGGCGCACATTTTGTCCCACAATCGGCCAGTTGTTCTCAGTTTCTACAATGGAATTAAGCACAATCGATTTGTTAGCCTGATCGAGTGCAGGGTTAATCGACGTCACAGTTGTTTTTAACTGGGACATCGTCGTCGATTCTGAGCCTGATCGGTCGGTGATAAGGACGCTGTCCCCGGGCTGCAAAAAGGGCGCATCTGAAGCAGAAACAAAGCCACGCACCAGCACCTCTTTGTTGTCAATAATATCGAGCATCTCCTCGTAGGCATTGACCGATTCTCCCTGTTCGATCATGTGCTCATTGATGGTTCCCGTTATGGGAGCGTGGATAGTGAGCTGGGATTGTGGTTCCGACGTTTGGGGATCCCATTGATCAATGATATCATCCGAAACGCCAATAGCGTGCAAGCGTGCGTGGGAGGCACTTAATTTTGTCTTGGCCATCTGCAGATCAGCCTGGGCCCGCTGTAGTGTTCTTTCGGGACTAATTTTTTCTTCAACCAGCACTTTTAGGCGATCAACCTGCTGTTGCTGGTAGGTTATTTCTGCGGATACCTCGAGGTAGTCGGCAATCAGGTTGGCAAACTCAAGGCTCTCCAAATCCAGCAGCGGATCTCCTTCATTAACACGTTCCCCCTCGTGGGCATAAATTCTTGTCACGCGACCGTTTATGGGAGCACTTACTTTTGAGATATGTCCCGGCGCGGCAAAGACTTGTCCCGGCGCCTGAATGGTAAAAGACACCTGCGAGGGTTCAATCGTAACGGTTTGGATATTCAAATTTTCTGCCTGCTGCTCACTTAGCTGGATAGTTTTTGAGGCAGAGGATTCCGTAAGTGAGGGCGGCGGGCCGGGATCAGCGGTAGGGTTACTGTCGGATGAATCACCCCCGCATCCCATAAAAAGGGCGGATGAAATCAGGAGGACGACTCCCAGTTTTGTGTATCGTTTGATGGTATCGGTTGATAAAAAAGTCATCATGTTGTCCAATAATTACTTATCAGTTGAATATGATATCAGTTTGCAGAAATTGTTCGAGTTCAATGATCCGCAGGTAGTAATCGCGGAGCGTTTTGTAATAAGCTTCCTGTGTTCTCAGGTAGGTGCGCTGGGCTTCGAGGAGCGTCAGCAGATCGAGTTCACCGTAGCGATATCCGCGCTGGGTCATATCCACCAGTTCTGATGATCGTGCTTGTATCGATTCACGGAATCGCAGGATGTTAGCCCGGGTAGTTTGGTAGCTGTGCCAAGTCTGTTCAGCGCGTTTTTTTATTGAGAGCTGTTGCTCTTGAAGCTTCCAGTCCACTTCGCGTTTTTGAGCGTGGGCTTGCTTTACTTTTTGACTCTGATTCGCGCCAAACCAAAGCGGAATGCTAACGCCTACCTCAAATCCATAAAAGTCGTAATTGCTGCCAAAATCCTGGCGATAATAACTTACATTCAGATCAGGCAGGTAATTTGATTTAGCTGCTTTGGTAAAATATTCAGCAGCTTGTTGTTCCTGATTTATTTGACGCAGTTCGGGATGATTTTCGAGCTGACGCAACACTTCTTCCTGATCGATATCCACAGAAATGTAATGCAGCGTATCGGGGAAACTGATGTCATAGGTTTGATCTTCGGGATCCAGACCAA
>JBEPWP010000002.1:0-32897 GCA_041642355.1 Fodinibius sp.
TTGCCATTTGAATGATTTCCGGATCGTCTCCACCTGTCAAAAATTCTTTTGTATAATTGAAGAAGTTAAATCGACGAACCTTGTAAGGACAGTTATTTGCGCAATAACGAGTTCCAATACAGCGGTTATAGGTCATTTGATTCATGCCGTCATCGCTGTGGGTAGTTGCCGCTACCGGACAAACCTGCTCACAAGGAGCCAGCTCACAGTGCATACAGGGCACAGGCTGGTGTAAGGCTTTTGGATCATTAACATCTCCGTCAAAGTAACGATCATTTCTGATCCAATGCATTTCTCGACCACGACTTACCTCACGCTTACCTACTACCGGGATGTTGTTTTCTGCAGTACATGCAATGGTACAGACTCCACATCCGGTACACGTGTTAAGGTCGATAGACATACCCCATTGTGGTTCTGCCTCGGGGTATTCCTGGTCATCAATAGAATTGAAAATAGATACCGGCTCATCTTTGCCGCGCTCTTCAGCAAATGCTACGCCCGGCATTTCAGCATCATAAGAAGATTCATATGATGAGAAGTTTGGATCTTCACGATACTCTTGAAGGGTGGCATGTCGCAGTAGCGATCGCCCCTCCATGGTATTATGATCTTGTGTTGAAGCAATCTCGTAGGTTTTGCCCGTTTTTTCAACGGATACATTACCAGCAAAATGCATGTTGGCTGTTGTGCGAAGGGGATAAGTATCAATACCCGTTTTGTTGGCAACACGTCCAACACCTTCGCGACCATACCCAACGGTGATGGTAATACTGTTATCGGCATGGCCGGGTTGTACCCAAGCCGGAATCTCAATAGTAGTACCGTCAACAGTAATAGAAATAACTTCTACTTCTGATTTACCAAGACTAGCTTCTTTAACGCCTAGTTCATCAGCTGTTTTTTTGCTCATCAACGCAACGTTATCCCACGTAATTTTGGTCATGGGTTTAGGTTGCTCTTGAAGCCAGCCGTTATTGGCGAAGCGACCGTCAAAAACGGTTGAGTCAGGTCGAATAACCAGTTCCATACCCTCTGAGGGGGCTGCACTACTAATGAAATCACTAACCTGTGAGTCAAATGTACTTGAAATACCGACAGATGCAGCTGAAAATGATTCCTTACTTGCTATTCCATCGTGCAGTGCCTTATTCCACTGACTCGTAAAATTATTAGAGTAATAATCTTTCCACGTATTCTGAACCAGATTGTAACCTTTTTCTCGGTCCCCGGTCAGAATTATATTTAAAAATTCAATTTCGCTGATCCCTGAGTACAATGGTTCAATTTGAGGCTGGATAATAGAACGAGTTCCAGCAAAGGAATATCCGTCGCCCCATGCTTCAAGAAAATGAGCCCGATTAATATGCCAGTTAGCTAGTTTTGAGGTCTCATTATAATAATCAGAGAGATGAATAACCTGATTGACCTCATCAAGAGCTTCATCAAAATTGAGATCAGCTGGTGCCGTAAATGCCGGATTTGTTCCGACAAGAACCACAGTATCGATATTCCCGTTGTTAAGATCTTCAACTAATCCAGAAAAAACCTCACGGTTATTTTGATCATCAACATGTGGTACTTCAAGGTAATCAATGGTTTTGCCGTTGTTACCAAGAGCTACGTTTATAGCGGATATCGTTGCGTGAAGTTCTGGCTTATGATCACGTCCGACCGTTAAAATAGAATTACCTCTCTTATCAAGCAGTTCGTCGGCCAGAATTGAAATCCATTCGTGATCAGAAAACTTATTGCTGTAACCGCTAAATGCCGACAACCCATTCACTGAATTAGAGAGCTGTGCAGCTAGCGCGTAGATAAATAGTTCAATTTCACCTGATTTAATACGCAGTCGATTATCAGCGTTTGAACCGGTAAGACTAAAGGTGCTTTCAACAGCGTATAATCGAGACATATCATCATTTTCAGACATTACTCGACGCCGATCAGTGAAACGTTTGGTGTTTTCAACGCTGTTTTTATCACCGGCCGGGTTTAGAAAATCGTCATCAAAACTTACAATAACATCGGCTTCGTCATACTTATTATATGTGCGCAATCGCTGGCCAAATGCAATATTAGTTCCCTCAAGCGCATTATTTTCTCCAAATGGTTCGTATGTAACCCATTGTGCATTGGAGAATTGATTTAGCGCTTGCTCCTTCAGTCTATTATAAGTAGGTGAGGAGTTAGCTTCAGATACAAAAGCAATATTTTGAGCAGTATCAGCAAAATGGTTACTGCAAAACTCTGTAAAAGCATTAACTGATGAACGTTCCCCATCTTTACGTACGTATCGCGATCGATCAGGATCAAACATGTTCAGGATTTCTGCCTGACCAAAGATGCTTGTGTTCCCGCTACTGGCCGGATGCATCTCATTTCCTTCAATTTTGGTCGGTCGTCCTTCATTGTTTTCGACGACAATGCCATTCAGTGCATCCTGGAATGGTGAAGCTGAAGCGTAATATTGGGGTACGCCCTCTACCAAGTCTTCAGGTTGTTTACTGAAGGGAACAATTTTTTGCACCGGTCGACGACAGGCAGCAAATCCCGCTAGTGCAATCGAAGCACCCATTACACGCAAAAAGCTGCGGCGCGATACTTTATCGTTAAGTTCAGTGGCATTTTCAGGAAACTCACGCTCGACAAACTTTTCATACTCTTCATTACGAGCAAGTTCGCCAAGACTTTTCCAGTAGTTGGGATTTTTTACTTCTTCGCTCATTCCGTTACGATTGCGTTAATTCAGATTCGTTCGGTTAAATATTCCTTCTTATTAATAGTGGCAACTTTGACAATAGGTAGGGGGAGCAATATTGTGTTTAGCAACTAGCTCACGTCCCATTTCAATTTGATCTTTTTCCGGTTCATATCCCATTGTTGTGACTTCTTCAACCGGACGAACGTTTTGTTCCGGGTTCCGGTGACAGTCAAGACACCAGCTCATGCTTAATGTTTCTTTTTGGAAAACCGTCTCCATCCTATCAACACGCCCGTGGCAAGTTTCGCAACCTACCCCAACGTTAACATGTGCAGCATGATTGAAGTAGGCATAATCGGGCAGGTTGTGCACGCGAACCCATTCAATAGATTCATCACTTTGCCAGCTGTCGCGAATTTTTTGAACTTCTTCGGGATTTTGCGAACCATCCACCTGATTATGACAATTCATGCATGTTTCTGTAGGAGGTACATTCGCAAATTTAGAGTCAAAAACGTTGGTGTGGCAGTATTGACAATCAATATCAAGCTGCCCAGCGTGCAGTTTATGGCTGTATTCGATGGGTTGCTCAGGAGCATAGCCAACATCTGTATATTCCGGAGAAAAGTAATACCAAACTCCTGCTACTGTTGCCGTCGCGATTATAATAAGCCCGAGCAAAATACGTTGTGGAACTTCATTTGCCCACCGGGGAAAAATCTGAGCCATGGGTTAAGTATAGTTTATCGTTACTTTTGTGAAATTGTCATCAAAAAGTTTCGGCATGAAAGTATGGAAAATCCAACTCTTTTAGAACCCATATAAATGGGCTCCCTAATATTTAAATCGAATCTAAATAGATTAGAGTTGCTTAGCCATGCCTGAAATTATAGAGCGCTAAAATATAATCTATTTATCAAAAATGTATAATTGAATTTGGCAAATACCGAGAATTGTATCTGTAAACTTGACAGGGATACTCTGAAGATCGGGCTGTAGAAAAAATGAATATTGTGTATCTTCAGTTTACTTAAAATTGTGCACGTAAATAACTCTATGAAGAATTCTGAAAAACCGGTTACAATAGATCTGCTAAAAAATATAAGCCTCACTAAAGCTATTGGGGTAATACTAATAATTAGTGCCGTGGCCTTCGGGTTTTTAATCTGGCTTATCTATTATAAAGGAGGAAGTGATTACAGCTCAAATGTAATTACGAGTTTGCCGGCTTTGAATGCGTTGTTTAATAGTGCAAGTACTGTTTTTTTATTGCTGGGATACCAGGCCATTCGCCAGCGGGATTTTGGTCGGCACATGAAGTTTAATCTTACTGCATTTGTTACCTCTACCTTTTTTCTGATTAGTTATGTGATCTACCATAATTTTCATGGCAGTACACCATTTATGGGAGAAGGATTTGTTCGCCCGATATACTTCTTTATCCTGATCTCGCATATCATCTTATCAGCCATTGTTATGCCAATGATACTGACGAGTTTTTATCTGGCTTTTTCTGGGAAGCTAAAATTGCACCGCAAGGTGTCTAAAATTACGTTGCCAGTGTGGCTTTATGTTTCGGTAACGGGAGTGGTAATTTTCTTTATGCTTCGTGCCTATTCATAGTCAATATTTGACAACTTATTATTCCAAAAGGTATTAGATAGTATTAGAGTGGGAATATAAAAAATATGGTTATTGGTGATAATTGCGTACCTTTGGCCAGCTGGTGTTACTTGAAATACCCCACCTACTCGTTAAACAGGTTCTTACAATCCTTTCTTTGGTCTGTCGGCGCCTCTAATATATACGGTTTTTGGATAGCAGCTTAGCACGCTGGTACTATAAGTATGTTTTTGTGGCGTCAGATTACGATAACAATCATTTAATTTTATTTATGACAGATTTACAATTTAAGGACCTTGATTTAACAGATTCCATTTTAGAAGGAATCGAACAAATGGGATTTGAGAATCCCACCCCAGTACAAAAACAGTGTATTCCTTCTCTTTTGGAAGGGAAAGATGTTGTTGGACAAGCGCAAACAGGGACGGGAAAAACAGCCGCTTTTGGTATTCCCGTGGTGCAACAGACGGATATCAGCAACAAGAATGTACAGACTATTATAATGTGTCCTACCCGGGAGCTTGCAATACAGGTGACGGGAGAACTCATCAAAATAGGAAAGCAGCTCAACGGATTGAATGTCATCCCTATTTATGGAGGACAATCCATATCCCGACAAATTAAAGCGCTTAAGCGTGGTGCGCATATTGTGGTTGGAACGCCCGGACGAACGATTGATCACCTGCGCCGCGGAACGATGAAGCTGGATAACCTGCAGCGCGTAGTTTTTGATGAAGCGGATGAAATGCTCAACATGGGTTTTCGGGATGATATGGAGCAGATTCTTTCTTATGCCGATCAACCCGTACAGACGATTATGTTTTCTGCTACGATGTCGAAAGGGATTCGCAAGATTATGAATCGATACATGAACAATCCCGAAACTATTACCATAGAACGCAAGAAAATTACGGCACCCAATATTGAGCAGTATGTGGTTGAGGTTCGAGACTCAGTCCGTACTGAAGCGATTTGCCGCTTTATGGATATTAATAACTTTAAACTGGCCCTGGTTTTTTGTAATACCAAGCGTAAGACCGAACAGGTAACGCGGGAGCTTAAATCGCGCGGTTATTCCTCCGATTTTATCAACGGTGATTTGAATCAGAATCAGCGTGATCGCGTGATGGCGAAGTTTCGTTCTGGAGCAATTGATATTTTAGTTGGAACTGATGTTGCTGCTCGGGGATTGGATATTGATGATATTGAGGCGGTCTTTAATTATGATATTCCTCAAGACCCGGAGTATTATGTGCATCGCATTGGACGAACTGGACGTGCCGGACGATCAGGAATGGCCATCACGTTTACAACCCGACGCAAGAAGAAGGATCTGCGTGCTATTGAAAAACAGATTAAAAATCAGTTAAATCCCCTCGAAATGCCATCAACAGCTGATGTTCGGATATCAAAAATGGCCGGACGCATGGATGAAGTTGTTGAAGTACTCGAAAAAGGCGATTTGCGTCCCTATATAGAAGAGATCGAAGGATTTGTTGATGATCGTTTTACGACCATCGAAATTGCAGCTGCTCTGCTTAAAATGAATACAGCAGTGCAAGAAAAGGCTGAGGATCAATCCCAAACCAAGGATTACGATGATTCGGCCATGATTAAGATGCACTTTAATGTCGGTAAAAAGAACAATGTGTATCCCGGTGATTTAGTGGGTGCTATTGCGGGAGAATCAGGCATTCCCGGAAAGGTAATCGGTAACATCGATATCTTCCCCAAGCATTCTTTTGTAGATGTTCCCGGTCAGTATGTGAACCAGGTGATCAGCGGAATGAACAAAAACAGAGTGAAGGGCAAAAAAGTGCATGTTAAAGTAGCTTAACGACAGCACTTATTTTCAAAAATATTAAAGTGGATATCCGTCGCGGGGTATCCACTTTTTTTATGGATGCTATTTTACTAATTGCGGTTTGGCAGCACCCAATCCGAACACAAGTTTAGCTCCTACTATAATTAATAGAAACAGTAGTGGTACTAGCCAAGCCCCGGTAAGATCGTGCATAGCTCCAAAAAGCGTTGGTCCCAAGGCCGCTAGCAGGTATCCGATAGATTGCGCCATGCCTGAGAGTTCAGTTGCGGTTTCGCTGTCGGATGAACGAAGTACAATAAACAACAGTGCCAGCCCGAAGCTGCCACCTAAAGCCAATCCAATGAGTGACGCCCAAATAGATACAAGGAATGGATCGGGAAGCGTTAATCCGACTAAACTTACCGATTCTGCAATCATTAGTGCCCATACCAGCTTTCGCTGATCATCAATTTTTTCAGCCCAAACGGGGATAAAAATAGTACCAACAACACCCATTGCTTGTGACAAAGAAAGCATCCATCCTGCATTACTAGCCGAAAGTCCACGGTCTTGTAGAATTTCGGGGAGCCAAGCTAAGATCACATAAAAAGCCAGGGATTGCAGGCCCATAAACAAAGCCACCTGCCAGGCTGTTAGGGAGCCTCCCAGTTCTTTCATTGAAGTCAAAAAGTGTCGTTCCTGTTTAGGAACGGTAAGATTTTTCAGCTGTGGAAGCCAAATGATAAAGGCCAAAATTGCAAGGAGCGCCCATGAGCCGAGCGACCATCGCCAACCTAATCCCCAATCAAAGGCCAGGGGTACACTGAGTCCGGCAGCAGCGGTAGCACCGAGTCCCAACGCACTTGAATAAACGCTTGTCATTATTCCGGTATGGTTGGGGAAATCTCGTTTTACCAAACTTGGTAGCAGTACATTTCCAAAGGCGATAGCAATACCTAATAATAAAGTACCGGCAAAAAGTGCCCAGTTGGTTGGGATAACCCGCAATAAAATTCCACCGGTAAGCAAGGCCATTGCCAGTCCTAAGGTACCTTCGATCCCCATTCTCTTGGTGAACAGCGGCGTTAATGTTGAGAGCACGCCAAATGCCAATAGGGGCAGGGTTGTCAGCAACCCCAGCATGGCATTAGAGAGTCCGGTAGCTTCTCGAATAGTTCCAACCAATGGACCTACCGCTGCCAGGGCCGGACGAAGGTTGAGCGCGATTAGCACAATGCCAGTAATTAGTAATATATTTTTTAATCTTGAATTTTGTTCAAATGGGGAAGATGCAGCCATCCTAAAGTTCAGAAATCTAAAAATTATATCGTTATAATAAGGCGGGCCAAAGATACAAAACTGAAATATTGGAATCAGAATAATATGAAGTACATATATAATATTTATATAGACAAAAAAAGCCGCCCAACTATGAGCGGCTCTGTATATTTGGATGTTGTAAAGGTTTTAAATCTTAGAAGACTAAATATTGAAGTAATCGTTCCTGTGGTCTGAACTTTGGATTAAATTCTGATTCTATGGTATGGTAGGAACTATATATTACTTGGCCTTCATTCACCGAATAGGTAACGGTAAGGGGTTGTACGCCTGAACCTCCAGACCATTCAACAGGACCTTCAATCCAAGTTTTTGCCATGCTTTCATTGTGCAAGTCTTCAATAACGGCCCATCCACCGAGAAAGTCCTCTATATGAATGGTATCATCACTGTTTAGGCAATCCCCGTCTTTGCACTCGGTTTTTGCAAGCCAGTCTTGTAATTGCCCATCAAGAATTTCTGCATCTACAGTAATACCGGAATTCCCCTCTTGTGCCGCATTTTGTTCTTCGGTATCATCGGCTGGAGTATTATCATCTCCCAAAAAATCGATGTATGATGGGAATGCTTGTTCGGTATAGTCATAAGCCCAATCGGTAGCATAAATTTTGCCACCGTTTTCAACATAGTTTTCTATAGTTGAAATTTCTGCTGTTGATAATTTTGCAGTAGTGTTTTTTACAAAATCGGAGTGATGGTATTGATCAGATCCTTTTGCGGCGATATGGTCTTCGGTAGCACCACAGTTTATGAAAACGATATCATAGTTATTGATATCGGGCTCTCCACTTTCATTGTTGTCTTCAAAAAGTGTTTGCATATCCGGGTATTCACTATCCAAAGAACCATCGCCATCATAAAGATCGAATTCTTCGGTACCTAATTCCAACTTGCCGTAATTACTTGAATTTTCATCAGTTACAACTTCTCCAAAGCCGATTTTGGCCAATATATCCTGCATCCGATCGTATGAACCCGTAACAACAGCCATATCTATAACATCTTCTGGAACACTTGTTTCACCAGCATCAGCGATACCTTCGTCGGGATCCACCGAGACAGTTTCTTTAAAATAGAATGATCCTTTAAATATTTTAAGTTCTATGTCTGTTTCTGAAATATCAATCTCTACCTCAAACTCAAACGAGCCATCGGCTTCAGTACAGGTATATGCGCTAAAGTCTACTGATGGTTCCTTGCAATTATCTGAGGATGAGTTGTTTTTACTGAGCCATTTACCCAATATCTTATTATTAGTATTCCCTATTTGAGCGTCTTCACCTACATAAACGGTTGCACCTGCAAGTGGAGTAGAATTGTCCGGGGCTTGCACTGTACCGGTTACAGTGGTAGTTGTCGTTTCGGGTTCTTCCGGTCCTGTTGAATCATTACCGCAAGAAATAATGAAAAATAGAATTAATATAGAAAAAGTATTGATGAGTACTCTCATAGCATTTTTTGTTTTCTTGATGATTTAGTCAAAATTATTACTCAAATAATTTAAATATTTTCACAGATTCTCAAACTTTTTTTGTTTTGGAAACACTGTTCAGAATGACAGCAGGAATTTTCATCAAAAGACGAAAATCTTATGGGTCAAGAATTATTATTTTTTAGTTAAATAGAAGTTGTAATGGTTATATCTGAATATGAATTTTACATGAGACAAATTGTTAATACAGAAAATGGCGGTTATGAAGTGCTTGAAGTCCAGGAAGTTCCTGACTTGCAACCGGCAGAAAATGAAGTAGTCATTAATGTTAAAGCGTCAGGATTAAACTTCGCGGATATTCTTGCCCGCAAAGGGCAGTATCCCGATGGTCCGGATAAGCCTTGCGTGATGGGGTATGAAGTATCCGGAGTGGTAGATTCTGTAGGAGATCAGGTTGATGGGCAATGGTTAGGCAAGGAAGTTGTGGCAGCTACACGATTTAAGGGTCAGGCTGAACAGGTGGTTGTCCACGAATCGCAATTATTTGAAAAGCCCGAACGGTTGTCTTTTGAAGAAGCAGCTGCTTTGCCGGTAAACTATTTGACGGCTCATATTTTAATACAGGTCATGGGATCGTTGCAGTCGTATGAATCTATTCTGATTCACAATGTCGGCGGGGGTGTAGGTATTGCTGCTCTGGATATTGCTCAGTACATAGGCGCTACAACGTACGGCACAGCCAGCAAACGAAAGCATGAATTTTTGGCCGAGCGTGGATTGGATCACGCCATCGACTATCGCAACAAGGATTGGTATGAAGAGCTAATGGATTTGACTGATTGCAAAGGCGTTGAATTAATTACTGATCCGTTGGGTGGAAAAGAATGGAAACGAAGTTATAAAGCACTACGTGCGACCGGACGATTGGGCATGTTTGGGATTTCATCCGCTAGTGAGGGAAGTAGTGGTGGAATTGGAGCGATGTGGAGCATGCTCAAAACGGTGGTGCAGATGCCGTTTTATCATCCCCTGCCGTTATTAAGTAAAAACCGAGGGGTCTTTGGCGTAAATTTGGGACATCTATGGCACGAGCCCGAAAAAGCGAAAGTCTGGATGCAGCACATCCTAAAAGGGGTAGAACAAGGCTGGATTAATCCCCATGTGGATGAGACTTTTTCTTTTGATGATGTCGCTGAGGCACATCGCTATATTGAAGAGCGAAAAAATATCGGGAAGGTAATTCTAACTCCATAGAAATTAATTATGAAAATTGTTTACGTGGATATGGATAGCGTGCTGGTCGATTTTGAGCATGGCATTGGTCAGCTTTCTGAGGAAACGTACCAGGAATACGAAAACGATCTCGACGAAGTACCTGGATTTTTCCGGGATTTGCCTCCCATCGAAGGGGCCATCGAGGCCTTTCATAAATTAAGCGAGCATTACGATGTCTACATCCTGTCCACCGCGCCGTGGCGAAATCCATCGGCCTGGATAGACAAGCTCCTCTGGGTCAAAAAGCATCTGCCCGAGGTCGCCCAGAAGCGTTTAATTCTAAGTCACAACAAGCACCTTAACAAAGGCGATTATCTCATCGACGACCGTACCGCCAACGGAGCTAGTGATTTTGAGGGTGAACACATCCATTTTGGGGAAGAGCCCTTTCCCGATTGGGATGCGGTGTTGGAGTACCTGCTACCGTAATTTTCTGGGGATTAGATTCTATTCTGTCCCAGCTATTACGTATTGGCAGCTAGGTTATCAGATTTGAGAAAATTAAGCGTCACGCGATTGAAAACCTCGGGCCTTTCTACATTTACGACGTGTCCACACTTATCCACAATCTCGAGCACAGATTGGGTATGCTCTTTAACCACATTTTTGACCGGGGGTAGAAACAGGTGGTCTTCGCTTCCCATAATGTAAAGCGTGCGAATTTTGAGCTCCTTTTCCCGAAAATATTTCAGCAGGGGATTTACTTCATGTGTCATATTAAACCACTTCAAGAACTCTTTTTTGTAGAGTTTCTTGGCCTCACGTATAAAAAGGTTTCGGGATTCAGAATGCCTTTTTCGAGGCATGATAATCCATGCAAAAAGCTTGTAGAGCCACATAAAAGGGACCAGTTTTTTAAATTTGTGTCCCAGCCAAACCAAAAAGCGTGATCGCACATTAAGACGCATGATCGCTCCGCTCATTACTAGGGATTGTACGCGGTCAGGTTCCATCTCACCAATCGTTCTAATGATTATAGTGCCTAGCGAAACACCTACAAAATGGGCTTTTTCAATTTCCCTATCATTCAGAACATCAATAATATCTTGACTGGCTAGCTTAAAGGAGTATTCATCCTCGTAGTATTTTTGAAGCATCCCCTTTGATTTACCGTGTCCGCGGAGATCCACCATCAATACATTGAACTCTTTTTTGTAGGCTCTTAGCTGTTTAAACCAAATCGAAGAGCTGCCGCCCGCACCGTGAACAAACACGACCCAGTCGGTGTCTTCGTCTTTAAAAAATGTTTTATAGTAAAGCATGATACTTTTGGATGAACCTAAAGCTACAAATAGCAGTACTGGTTTCAAATACTTTGACAGTAACTAACTTATCGAAGTTAGTTTTTATTGGATTCAATCTGTTTGGCAAGCTCGTTAATCATCCCGGAAAAAATAAGCGAATGAAGGGGATACAACCCATACCAGTAGAGAAGTCCAAATAGTCCTTTTGGAGCAAAATAAGCTGTTTGCACTAGTTTTGTTGTCTCAGTGTCTTGTTTGATGGCTTGAAATTCGAGCCAGGCTTTGCCGGGGACTTTCATTTCAGCACGCAGTCTGAGTAATTCGTTGGGTTTTATAGCCTCAACGCGCCAAAAATCAAGGGCATCCCCCACGCGTAATTCGGTGGGATGGCGACGACCACGTCGAAAGCCGACTCCACCAACAAGCCGATCCATAATGCCGCGCAGTTTCCAGGCCCATTGAAAAACCGGCCAGCCCTTTTCACCTCCCAAACTTGAAAAAGTTTTAAAAGCCTGTTGTGGAGAACTCTTTATCGTTCGAATGCGTCTTTCAATCGTAAGACCCTCTTTGGTTTTTAGAATGACCGGTTCCTCATCGCCTTTGCTGCTGATAAGCGCGTCATTCCAGGTTGTTTCTACATCATCAGTATCAATGCGGGTCATCGCAAGTTCCACGGCTTTTTTATAGGAGAAGGGATCTATTTCAGGGAACAGCTTTTGGGCTTTATCACTTTGAACAATGACGTCGTTTTTAAGTCCTTCAATTAACGGTCGAGCCAGTGATGAGGGAATGGGGGTCATCCAGTGTACCCAATGGGATGATAACGTAGGTGATAGTACAGGAACGGGAAGAAAGATTCGCTTAAGCTCATTTACTTGGGCATAAATTCGCATCATATCGGCATAGGTAATAACGCTACTGCCGCCAATTTCAATAATTTCGTCTTTGGTTTCCGGTTTATCCAAAACAGAAACTAAGTACTGCAGCACATCACGGATGGCAATGGGTTGTACCTTGCTGTAGACCCACGAGGGACAAATCATGATCGGAACGCGCTCGGTAAGGTATCGAACCATTTCAAAAGATTTACTGCCCGATCCAACCACAATAGCTGCTCGAAATTCGGTGACAGAAACACCAGACTGGCGCAATATTTCTCCAGTTTGTTGTCTGGATTTTAAATGCTCGGAAAGATTATCATCCGGATTCCCAAGACCGCCGAGGTAAATAATACGTTCTACATTTTGAGATTTTGCCGCTTCACCAAAGTTTTTTGCTGCCTGCATGTCGCGATGATGAAAATCCGAGCTACTTTTTCCACTCATGCTGTGGATAAGGTAGTATGCTACGTCAATATCTTGTAAGGCAGCCGGCAGTGTTTCAGGTTGGAGTACATCGGCTTCTACTACTTCAATATCGTTAATCCAAGGACGGCCTTGCAGACGATCACTATCCCGTGATAGTACGCGGACTCGATAGCCTTTTTTGAGGAGTTCGGGGACAAGGCGTCCGCCTATATAGCCAGTAACGCCGGTAACGAGGCAGCGTAATTTTTTTTTCAAGGTATTATGGTTAATTAGATTTAAAGACTGTAACAGCAAAAATGGTGAAAAAAGTCCGATAAAAAGGAAAAATTATCACTCTTCTACTTTTATTAGAAGTTCAACTTTTGTAGCATATAATGTAGTAACGGGTTAAGTATGTGCTTTAGGAAATTTTATCATCTTTAGACTATGAAAAAATCAGGTTGGCTAAAACGATTGCCGGGACCAGAACTATGGGTAATGTTATTTTTAATACTCTTCTTAATTCCTGTTGCATACACTTTTGGACAAGTAACTGATGATTCTCTTTGGTCGTTCTCAAAAATTAGAACGGATACGAATAGTGATAATAGCCTTGATTATCTTGGCAAAAAAGTAACCATTACGGGGATTGCTAACATTAGTACGGGTATACTTCATGAGCATTATCTGCAGGCGTTTGTTCAAAACGATAGTGCCGGGATGTCTATTTTTTCGATGGAGATTGATACCCCTTTCGAACCTGGAGATAGCTTGGTTGTAAGTGGTGAAGTGCAGCGCTATAATGGGTTGGCAGAAGTAAATATAGATTCCTACCAGGTTTTTAAAAATGCAGCTGAGGTACCCGAGCCTAAACTGCTAAAAAGTGCCATCAACAATCCTGCTAAGTACTTGGGTATGCTAGTTGCAGGGGAAGGAAGTATTATTGAAAAAGGGAGCACTTACAATGGAAAATATTTGAGAATATCACCGGAAGAAATATCGGGTGGCAATATGATGGTGTATGTATCCAATTTTCACCAAATGCATGATAAGTTCAATTTTGAGGTGTTAAGTGTTGGGGATAAAATATCCGTGGAGGGTATAATTTCTGAGTACAATCCCGAATTTCCTGATGAACAAACCTATAAACTTTTTTTACGAACTCCTGATGACCTGGAGTATGTCGATTTTCCCCGCTATTACATGTTTCTGTTACTTGGAGGGTTAGGAATTGTAACGGTACTCATTGTTGGTTGGGTTGTTGTATTGCGCAAACGGGTAAATAGTAAAACAAGTAAGATCCAGCAGTCACTAAAAGAGAAGGAGGTATTACTACAGGAAATTCATCATCGGGTAAAAAATAGTTTAGCCATTGTTTCGGGCCTTATTGAGCTACAGTTGGATAGTACGGAAAGTGATGAGGCTAAACATGTATTACAGGATAGCCAAACACGAATTCGTTCGATGGCCTTAATTCATGAAAAGCTATATCAGACGAAGTCACTTTCGGATATTGAGCTTGATACCTATATAAAAGAGTTGGTTGAGGCAATTCATGGCACGTTCACGGAATACACAGAAGCAGTTGACTTAGAATTTGATTTAGACAAGGTTGAGCTGGATGTAGACCGAGTTATTCCCTGTGGACTCTTGATTAATGAGCTTGTGGTAAATGCATTTAAACATGCTTTTAAAGAAGACCAAAAGGGAATGTTAGAGATTGGGCTTGCCAAAGAAAATGAGTGCATCAAGTTGAGTGTTGCTGACAATGGTCCCGGACTTCCTGACGATTTCGATTTAAAAGATGAAGGCAATCTTGGAGCAATGCTGATTGAAACTTTTGCTGCGCAATTAAATGCAGAAATAGATGTCAAGAATACAGAAAACGGATCAAAATTTGTGTTTACGTTTTCAAAGAATTGATAAAAAAGAAGGGAAAAAGCGCTACTGAATATTTTGTTTTGAGTTCATTGGAAAAATATTTTCTGGATTAGATCCGAGGACTTCACAATATTTTATAATCTCGTTCTTTTTAGGAAGTGTAACTTCTTTTAACTCAGATGTCTGGAAAGAGTCTTTTACGAGTTTGTAAGTATGTTCACTGATAATAATAGAGTTCGGCTTATCCTTGCTTATCTTTTCTAGCCTGGATGCGGTGTTTACAGTATTACCAATCACCGTATATTCCATAAAATCATCCGTTCCTACATTCCCAACAATAACTTCACCACTGTTGATGCCAATACCTATACTTATTTCTCTATTAAATTTATCGCTGTACTTTTCATTGACCTCTTCAATGGAATCTACCATCTGCAGCGCAGCCGATACGGCATTTTCATGATTGTTTATATACGATACTGGGGCTCCAAAAACGGCGAGCAAACCGTCGCCAATATATTTATTAATTGATCCCTTATTCTCTTTAATAGCAACAGAAAGGATATCCCAGTAGTCGTTTAGGAATTGAACAACTTCGGAGGGTGGTAAATTGTTTGTCATCTTGGTAAAATCACGCATATCTGCAAAAAGAACAGATACAACCCGAGATTCTCCAGGCTTCATCATATCTTCCTTTTTAGTATTTAACGCCTGAGAAACAACTTCACCTGGAACATATTTCTTAAAGAGGTCGAGAATATCTTGCTGTTTATCTTCATAGGATGCAATTTTATCCGAAAGCTGTTTATTCTCAAATTTAGCTTTCTGAATTTGCAAGGCATTATCAATTGCCATTTGCAGGTCAAGATTTGTAAATGGTTCAGAAATAAATCTGAAAATAAGTCCCGTTTTGTAAGCACGTTCAAGAGAATTGGTATCATCTGAAGAGCTAATGATAATATTTGTTAGCCCGGGAAACTCGTGAGAAATACTTTCGCAGAACTGCAGTCCACTCATTTGAGGCATCATCTCTTCCACAACGTTTACGTGGATATCATATTCAAGCAGGATTTGGTGTGCCTCCTTAATCGATGAAGCGGTAAACACATTATACGAGTCAACATAGTCCTGCCGATACCGGCTCAGGATATGCTGGTCATCAGATATAAATAATATGTTTCCGCTGTTTTGATACATATAATAAGCAGATGATAAATATATACGTATCAGCTAATATAGGTAAAGGGGATTATTTTCCCAATTTTAGAGAAAAGAGGTGGTTATAGATTATATACGGTGGTAGGGATGGGGAATAAGCTATTCATTCATCAGATCAAGTAAGTGATTAGTTTGTTCTTGCTCGGCTTTTTGGATGGCGGATTTTGATGCTTCGGCCTTTACTTCTTTAAGGGTTATATCGTCAAATTCATCTTTGTTATCTTTCATTTCAGCCCAAAGCCGGTGAAAACGAGCAGCTTGTATAGCACCTTCTAGTGGATCAGGATTGATAGATTCACGAGCTGCAAGATAAGCAGGGGCATTTTCATTTCCCTGCATCAAACCCGTAGTATCAGTGGCGATAGCAGTACCTTCCGTTTCTTCATAAAGTTCTTGCAATGCTTGTTCATTAGTTTCTTGCTGTATAGCCTTTTCCGCAAGATCAAGAAGCTTTTTCTGTATCGGTTTTAACTCATCATTTATTTGTCGGGCACACCAGACGGCAAACTTTCGCAGGAGAATGGGGTTATTCTCTTCATCCAGATACTTAAGTAACGAGGTCACCTGATCATCTTCTTCTTTGATACGATCACCCGTCTCACTGTCAATCACAATAATTTTATGATGTTCAGTATCGTAGATATAAATTAAATCTTGTTTTTTCTTCTTCATAAAAATTGTTTCTTCGTCAGTATTTGAGTTTACAATAACAAATTGCATTTCCCAACTATTCCATCCATAATATGACAGAATTTGAAACATAGTTATTCAGATGTCTCAACAAAAAAAAGATCAGACGCGCTCCCTTTTTTCATGGGCACTTTTTGATTGGGCAAATAGTGCCTTTTTTACCGTAATACAGACGTTTGTTTTTGCTACATATTTTATGCAATCGGTGGTACAAGACGAAACCCTTGGAAGTACCCTGTGGGGTAATACTATTGGTGCGGCAGGTATTTTAATTGCTGTTTCCGCACCTTTTGTCGGTGCTATTGCTGATCAGATGGGTCGCCGCAAACCGTGGATAGCCTGGTTTTCTCTACTTTGTATTTTAGCAACAGCTGGCCTTTGGTTCGTGGAGCCTTCGCAAGACTTTGTGGTGTTGGCGTTAGTGTTGGTTTTTATTGCTACCGTTGGTTCTGAGTTTGCAATCATTTTTTATAATGCCATGCTTCCTGATTTAGCCTCGAAGGAGCGTATGGGACGATGGTCTGGTTGGGCGTGGGGTCTTGGATATGCCGGCGGACTTGCATGCCTTGTAGTGGCGCTATTTGTTTTTGTGGATGTGGAAACTCCTCCATTTGGTTTAGATAAAGCTATGGCTGAACACGTACGGGCTACCTTTTTGATGGTTGCCGTTTGGTATGCCCTGTTTTCGCTCCCGCTGTTTAGTTTTTCCAACGATCGGCCGAGGACAGGTGTCACAATAAAAAAGGCTGCTAAGTCTGGATGGCAACAGCTTAAGACATCTATAGCAAATGTACGCAAGTATAAATACATCGTCCGATTCCTTATAGCACGGATGATTTTTATTGATGCATTGGCTACTGTTTTTGCCTTTGGAGGGATTTATGCAGCCGGTACTTTTGACTTTTCTGAACGAGAGGTACTGATATTTGGGATAGGTTTAAATGTTACGGCCGGGTTGGGGGCAGCCTTATTTGCCTGGCTGGATGATAAGTTGGGCAGTCGCACAACAATGTTGCTTGCCTTGATAGGACTCATTATTACTACTACCGGTGTTTTAATAGTAACCGAGCTAATATGGTTCTGGGGATTTGGATTGGTGTTGGGAATATTTGTAGGTCCTGTACAGGCCGCCAGTCGTACATATATGGCTCGTGTGTCTCCACCAAATTTAGAAAACCAAATGTTTGGATTAATGGCCCTTTCGGGGAAGGTAACCTCATTTATTGGACCTTTATTGGTAGGTTGGCTTACTTATATTGCTGATAGTCAGCGTATTGGAATGAGTGTTATTGTAGTGTTATTTATTATTGGATTCGTGACTCTTTACTTCGTGCCCGATGCCGAAGATGCTCGTCCAGAAGAGTAAACTGCATTATTTTGAAATAAAACCGTGTTTTTAATCCGGAAAATGCTAACTTAGGCCCATATTTTCCAGGATGGAAACATCCAAGGTGGAGAATAACTCCATTTGATTAATAAACAACTAAAAGAAAACAATTATGAGCCGATTCGACGAAATAAAAGATATCATAACCGGTATTGAAGATGATATGGTTAAATTTTACGAGAAAGGGAACAAAGCTGCCGGCACTCGTGCACGTAAAGGTTTGCAAGGATTGAAAAAACTTGCTCAGGAAGTCCGCCTTGAAATTCAGGATATAAAAAATAACGGATAACTTTTTCCTATCTTACTTTGAAAAGCCACGAATAGTGGCTTTTTTTATATACGCTTTTTTCGCTACAAATACTTTTGAATAACTATAGTTCATGCGCTCATCACCAGATAAAAAACTATCAAAAGATGCCATTAATGCGTGGCGGGTTTCCTTATCGATATTCATCTCATTTTTAGTTCTGGGATTATTTTTTCTTTGGGGATATAAGCTACTATCGCCTGAATCTGAGTTTTTCTCAACGTGGACCCTCATTTCTATATCTGTAATTATGGTCGTAGTTACAGGACTTGGTATATTTTTTATTCCCGAGATACGTTGGCAACGCTGGTCTTACCAGATTGATGAACATGAAATTGATCTGCAAAGTGGCATTTTTATCGTTACACGAACTTTGGTACCCATCAAACGGGTACAACATGTTGATACTCGTCAAGGGCCAATTCTTCGATCTTATGATTTGGCAGATGTGACGATTTCTACGGCTGCAACAACGCACCGTATTCCAGCGTTGGACGAAGAAGTCGCCGGGCAGGTGCGTGACCAAATTTCTAAATTTGCCCGATTAGCCGAAGAAGATGTTTGAATTACAGCGACAACATCCTGCTGCAGCCCTGGCAAACGCCTTTGATATAGTAAGGGCGAACTTTATCACTATTGTAATCCTTATTTTTGTAGGTAGCGGTGGACAAGAAGCAAACTTTACCCTCTATTGGATTTTCGGCACTTTTCTATTTCTGTTGATCTGGGGTGTCATTTCGTGGTATCGATTTCAATTTAGTGTCAACGAAGGGGAACTACGCATTGAGCGCGGAGTATTTGTCCGCAAAAAGTTATATCTCACATCGGATCGTATTCAGGTGATTGATATTTCGGCGGGGGTGGTTCAACGTTTATTTGGATTGGTAGCCGTCGAAGTTAAAACAGCGGGGAGTAGTTCAAAACAGGCAAAGATAAGTGCTATCAGCCGCGAAAAAGCGGAAAAGCTAAAAACCCTGCTTCGAAATAAATCGAATGGTTTGGATGAAAGACAGATGAAAGAGTCTGTTGAGCAGCGTAAGGTGTATGCATTAGATTCGAAAGATCTACTTATCGCGGCATCTACTTCGGGTCGATTTGGAGTAGCCCTATCGGTAGTTGGTGTTGCTTTTTCTCAAATGGAGCAGCTTATTTCTGAGGAGCAGATCATTTATTTTGTAGAGAGAGTTATTCCGCAGAGTACTAACACCACTATGATAGTTATGTCCATATTTGTAGTTATTGCAATAGCATGGTTGTTTTCGTTTGCTAGCACTATTGTAAAATATTACGATTTTGTGGTAGAGGTTCGTAAAAATGAATTATTAATAAGCCGTGGACTTTTTGAGCGTACCCAACTGACAATCCCTTTTAATCGCATCCAGGCAGTGCAAATTAAGGAAGAACTATTACGCCAGCCACTAGGATATGCATCATTAGTTATTGAAAGTGCTGGTTATGGAGAAAGTGAAGGTAATTCTACAACGTTATTTCCCTTATTGGCCAAGCCCCAAATTTATAATTTTGTTGATGAAGTTATTCCCGATTACAATACTGAAATATCAGAAAGTAACGATGTGCCATCGGTAGCGTTACGCCGATACCTACTTCGAATGCTTTGGATATCCTTGCCGGTAATTTTAATTGTTTGGGGTAGTATTCCATACGGGGTTTACAGTTGGTTTTTGTTGATACCTGCCGTACTCCTGGGGTACCAGCAGTACAGAGATGCTGAAGTAGCAAGAGGAGAAGACACGTTGCTTATGACTTTTCGATTATTAAGTAAAACTACAGCAATTGTAAAAAAATATCGTATGCAGTCATGCCAGGTTCAGCAAAATCCATTTCAAAAAAGATTGGGCTTGAGTAATCTGACTGTACATGTGGCTAGTGGTAATCAAGGGCGCTCTTTTACCGTGAGAGATATTGATAGTGCAATAGCAACAGATTATCGACTGTGGTTATCTAATGGGAGAAAAAATAATTTAGGTGACGATACTAATCATAAATCTTTAGATGAAAATTCTGACCATCCCGACGATGGAAAGTAAGTGGTCAAGAATTTTAGAGATAGATCCTTTAATAGGAATGAGGGATAAAGGGATAACGTCAGTGGTACCGGGAAGAAAGTGTTAGGAGATTTGCTCAGCAAAGGCTTTGCTGATTGATTTCTTCAGGTGGCTCATTTGAATAGGTTTCACCAAATAATCGACGAAATCAGTTTTTTTAGCTCTCTCAAGGTTGTACTGGTCCGAGTTTCCGGTGATGTAAATGACGTGCACATCAGACTTTTCACGTATTCTCTGCATTGCCGATATCCCGTCAATATTGTCCTTGAGCTGTATATCCATCAAGATAAGATCAGGTTCAAGCTCAAAAGTAGAGTCAATTGCAGCTTGTCCGGCAATAACCTTTTTAACCACTTGATGCCCCAGTTTTTTGATCATTCGCTCCAATACCATTGAAATGATCATATCATCTTCAACAATAAGAACTTTTTTATCTGTAACTGGTTCACCCATATTATTTCGTTATTTCCCTGATCCCAACTGTTTTAAGCTGTAAGTAATAAAATAAATTTTGAGGACTTAACCTAAGGCTACGTCCAGTACCATCATGACACTAAAACCAATCATCGTGCCCAGCGTAGCTATGTCGGTGTTACCGTGATGTTGGGATTCGGGGATTAGCTCTTCAACGACAACATAAATCATGGCACCAGCAGCAAAAGCCAGGGCGTAGGGTAACAGAGGTTGCACCATTAATACAGCAGCAGCTCCAATTACAGCTGATATAGGTTCTACAATACCTGAAAGTTGTCCATACCAAAAACTTTTTCCCACGGATAAGCCTTCGCGGCGCAAAGGCATAGAAACGGCTGTTCCTTCCGGAAAGTTTTGGATGCCAATGCCAATGGCCAGGGTAATTGCGCCGATCACGGTGGCACCTCCGGCCGCTTCTATGCCAGAAGCGGCAGCTCCAAAAAGAACACCAATGGCAAGCCCCTCGGGAATATTGTGAAGAGTAATGGCAAGCACTAAAAGAGTTGCTCGTCGCCAAGACGTTTTTACTCCTTCTGCTTCTTCTACCGGCAGTCCAATATGCAAGTGGGGCAGGTAGGCATCACAAATTCGCAGGAAGATACCACCCGATAAAAACCCAATTACGGCAGGAAGCCACTCGATCATACCTTGTGCACCGGCCATATCTATTGATGGAACGAGCAAAGACCAGAAACTGGCAGCAATCATTACACCAGCTGCAAAGCCCATCATAGCATCGAGCACTTTGTAACTTACAGATTTGGTAAAGAATACAAGTGCTGCACCCAAGGCTGTTAATCCGTAGGTAAAGAGTCCCCCAAAAAAACTTTGTGTTATGGGATTTAAGCCGTAAAACGTTTCTTTGATAGCAATTGGATCAAACATCAATCAGTATTTTTCTTTTTTGGTAAAAGATATGATATCAAATTTATATGGTAAATTAAAACAAAATTTAGCCTTGGCTAAAAATTAAATTCTATGATAATTATTTGCGGTTATATTATTGTCTGATGAATTAATGTAAGAATTAAAATCATAGTTGTTAGCTGTTTATTTTTATCAGTTTTGCTTAGTTTCCTTCACTTCAATTACATCATTTGCATTACATTAAAATGCGGTTAGAAGTATTGTTAAAACCTGTAAACGGTATTAGCTCCATTTTGAGAAAAATTCAATTCTAAAATTGCGTTAAATGAGTATTAATTTCGATAAAGAACGTTTTATGCACCGCCACAACGGTCCTAATGAGAAGCAGGAACGGGAAATGCTTTCGGCTATTGGGGCTTCGTCAGTTGATGAATTAATTGATGAGACGATCCCCAAAGGTATTCGACTCGAAGATCAAATGGATTTAGAGGAACCGATGAGCGAATATCGTTTTTTGGAGGGTTTTCGAGCATTGGCCGATAAGAATGAAATTTATGAGTCCTTTATTGGGATGGGATATCACGACACGATAACTCCCAATGTAATTTTGCGCAATGTGCTCGAGAATCCAGGTTGGTACACAGCTTATACTCCGTATCAGGCAGAAATTGCCCAAGGACGTCTCGAAGCGCTGATCAATTTCCAAACGATGGTATCGGATTTAACAGGTCGGGAATTGGCCAATGCATCACTCTTAGATGAAGGAACAGCAGCGGCCGAAGCGATGTCGATGCTTTATTCGATGCGACGTGGAGCTAAACGTAAAAATGCGAATACGTTTTTTGTCTCAGAATTATGCCATCCACAAACGATAGATGTAATTAAAGGTCGTGCCGAGCCACTGGATATTGAGGTTGTTGTCGGTGATCACAATGAGCTTGATGTCACAGATGATGCACTTTTTGGAATATTACTACAGTATCCCGCAACGGATGGTACAGTAGAAGATTATTCGGATTTAATTGCAGCCTGTGAAGACAATAATGTGCAATCTGTGGTGGCTGCTGATTTGTTAAGCCTCACGTTGTTAACTCCGCCCGGTGAGATGGGAGCGGATGTTGTAGTTGGATCAACCCAGCGTTTTGGAGTGCCTATGGGATATGGGGGCCCACATGCCGCCTATTTTGCTACGCGGGAAAAATATAAGCGCAAGATACCGGGACGCATCATTGGGGTTTCTCAAGATACTGAAGAAAACCCAGTTTATCGGATGGCCCTGCAAACGCGGGAACAGCATATCCGGCGCGAAAAGGCGACGTCTAATATCTGTACGGCGCAGGTATTGCTTGCGGTGATTGCAGGATTTTATGCCGTATATCATGGTCCAAAAGGCTTACGACGTATTGCTGAGCGAATCCACGGATTAGCAAAAATAATGGATAAAGGGCTTACGAAGCTTGGGTTTGAAGTGACCAACGATTTGTATTTTGATACGCTGAAGGTTTCGCTTAAGAATGATAAGCAGAAAGAAAATATTCGCCAGAAGGCATTAGATCAAAATATAAATCTTCGCTATTTCGACGAGCTTGCAGTAGGGATTTCTTTTGATGAAGTGAAAGACTTGGATCATGTTCAAGTACTGCTTGATATTTTTGCTTCGTTGACATCCGGAGATGATATAGATGTAGAGCAATTCTCGGAAACGGTAGAAGTTGACTATCCGGAAGGATTAATTCGGACTTCGAATTATTTAGAGCATCCAGTATTTAACTTGTATCACTCCGAGCACGAGATGCTTCGCTATATGAAGAAGCTGGAAAATAAGGATTTGTCGTTAGTACACTCGATGATTTCGTTGGGCTCTTGTACGATGAAACTGAATGCCACTTCTGAGATGATTCCGCTTACTTGGCCCAAGTTTGGAAAGCTACATCCATTTGCACCCGAAGAACAGGCCGAAGGTTATCACGAACTTTTTGATGGACTTGAAAATCAACTTGCAGCTATTACCGGGTTTCCGGCTGTTTCGCTACAACCCAACTCGGGGGCTCAGGGTGAATTTTCCGGCTTAATGACCATTCGCGCTTATCATAAACACCATGGGGAAGGCCATCGTAATGTGACGATTGTGCCTGACTCTGCTCATGGAACAAATCCCGCCAGCGCAGTTATGGCTGGTATGGATGTGGTGGTAACGGAGTGCGATGAGCATGGTAATATCGACCTAAATGATCTGCGTGAAAAAGTGGAGGCCAACAAGGAAAGACTGGCTGCACTAATGGTTACCTACCCGTCAACTCATGGGGTTTTCGAGGAAGATATTAAGGAAATTTGCGAGGTTATTCATGACAATGGTGGACTGGTGTACATGGATGGTGCTAACATGAATGCACAAGTTGGGCTTACAAGTCCGGCAGAAATTGGCGCCGATGTGTGCCACCTTAATTTGCATAAAACATTCTGTATTCCTCATGGAGGTGGCGGACCGGGAATGGGGCCCATTGCTGCTACCAAAGAATTAGCTCCGTTTTTGCCGGGCAATCCCGTCGTAGAGACCGGTGGAGAGCACGCCATAAATAGTATTTCCGCAGCACCATGGGGTAGTGCCAGCATATTGTCAATTTCATATGCTTATATCAAAATGATGGGGGCTGAAGGATTAACGAAAGTTTCGGAGATTGCTATCCTTAATGCGAATTATCTAAAAGAACGGTTGAAAGATCACTATCCTATTTTATACACTGGAAAAAATGGTCGTACTGCTCACGAGTTTATTGTGGATATTCGTCCTTTTAAGCAGTCGGCCGGCATAGAATCGATAGATGTGGCCAAGCGTCTTATGGATTATGGATTTCATGCGCCTACAATGTCATTTCCTGTACCGGGTACATTGATGATTGAGCCTACCGAGAGTGAAACGAAGGCAGAACTCGATCGCTTTTGTGAGGCTATGATATCTATTCGAGAAGAGATAAAAGAGATTGAAGAAGGGAATGCAGATCCCGAAAATAATGTCCTAAAACATGCGCCTCACACTATGCGTGTAGCAATGGCCGATGATTGGGATCGCCCCTATAGTCGCGAAAAAGCGATATTTCCGCTTGACTACTTACGATTTAACAAATTCTGGCCAGCGGTCAGCCGCGTTGATGATGCCTACGGTGATCGTAATTTGGTATGTAATTGCGTACCCGTTGATGCGTATAGCGAAGGACAGGAGCCCGCGGCAATAGATTAAATATATTAGCTACAGACCTGCACGGATAGTTCTGTGGGGTATCGGTTAAAAAGTTCTCGTTCTGCACCGGAGGTGCGGAATGAATTGTCGATACTCATCAGAGGTAAGCGACAAGATGGTTTTAGTTATTTTAGCTTGATGATTCATTCATCAGGTGATGGAGAGTTATTTCCTTGTTATTGAACTTTCTAATCGAATATCACTCATTAACGTACGATGTACGGGGCATTTTTGTGATATATCTAAAATACGATCGAGCTGTTCATCCGTTACATCACCCTCAACAATTACTTCTTTTTCGATGATATCAATGCGGCTTTTAGGATCTTCGCAGTTTTTACAGTCCTCATCATGGCGTTTATTGTGACGTAGTTCCATATAGATATCCTCAACATGGTCCCAGCCTTTGTGGTTAACATACATTTTGATGGTCATTACAGTACACGATCCCAATGACATCAACAAGTAATCGTAAGGGTCTGGACCTTTATCTTTTCCACCATCTACCGATTCGGGTTCATCACCCATAAATTCATGTTTCCCGGCTGTGAGGGTAGTTGTATACGTTTCTTCTTCAGGTAGGTGTGCGTGAACAATTTTTTTCTTATCAGTATCTTTAGCCATGATAGGAGAATTAATTTTAATTGAGGTCAATTGATGTGTTAATCTAGATCTAACTTACAAAATCCGTTACTGTCAGCTGGGAATTTCAATTTTATACTTTTGGTCCAATATATCCAGGTGATGTTTTTCGTGTCCACCGATGATAAAAGCTAATCCCCGTACCGAAACGGATACACCATTAGCTGTTCCTTTACGAAATATTTGTTCTCTGGTAAAGCTACTAAACATGCTGATGTTGGCATTGCGCAGAGCATCATATTCTGTGGATAGACTTTGTAGACTCCGCTGATCAAAATTGCCTTGTTCTACGTACGATTCATGATCATATCCCGGCAGGGAAGTTTGGTCTCCGCGACTAATGCACAGTGCCCGGTAAGCCATAATACGTTCAGTATCTATAAGATGACCAATGATTTCTTTAACACTCCATTTATCATCGGCATAGCGGTAACTTGCTTCCTCATCTGAAAGTTGTTGAATAAGAATATAAACTTTTTGACCCTGTTGGATGAGTGCCTGTATTACATTCGGAGATTCAACTAGGTTGATATAATCTTCATAATAATCACCGTATTCATCTTGTTGAGGCCTGTTGTTTTCCCAATCTAAAAGTGCCATATGGCTCGGTTGATTTTAACTCTTGTTCTTTTTTAAAAGTACTCCTGAATAAACATCAATGTAAAATAAAAAAAGGCCGGATTACTCCGGCCTTAAAAGTTATTAAAGAGATATATTGCTTATTTATTTACCTCGTGACTTTTATAGACAGCCTCACCTGATTTATTGCCGTCAACCATTGTTTCTTGCAAATATGGATAGGCAATTCCATCTACAACATGCCATTCGGAGTGGTGATTTTCTATGGTAACCTGTTCCCCCATCTGAGGATTGAATTGCTTGTAGCGGATGACATCTGGATAGTGTGTTTCCGTATCTATCAGTAGGGTAATGTTTGAGTCATCCACAGTTACATTTACTTTGGCGTAGCTGCTTCCGTCAAGCTCTTCTTCGCCCAAGTATTGTGGATTTACTTGATCACTATTTAGCGCAATAGAAAGGAAACTTCTATTAAGGGTGCTTTTCAGGTTCTTAGCCATTTGTGGAGGGATGGAACGTTCCTGGCCTCCAGTAATCATCTTGCCTGATCCGTCTTCATAGATCACCTTGACTTCTCCCATGGGGCCATTAATCGTTTGCTCAATGGCATCGGGATATGTAATAGTGCTCGTCATAGGCATTTTGCGACCTTGCATATTCATTTCACCAGAAAGCGATATACTGTTAAGTTCTGTGTCACTATCAATGACAGCACCAGCCATTTTGGATAGCCATTCTTCACCTTTTTCAGCATCGCCCTCAACCATCTGCTTATCACCGCTTCCGGGTTCGGGTATGGTAATATCGATTTCATTGACATCTCCATATTTTTCGAGCTGATCCCCAATCTCTTCTTTATTTCCAACTACGAGAATTTGAAGGTTTTCAGGATCCAGATATTCTTGAGCCACTTCTTGCACATCTTCAATGGTAGTCGCTTTTACTCCTTCAATATACTGTTCAAATGCATCAGCAGGAAGGCCGCGATATTCATTCGATAGACGTTCGCTGAGAACCTCTTCGTAGCTGTCATATTCAAAAACGGAGGAATTGAGGATCTGATCTTTGACATCTTGAAGTTCTTGCTCCGTAACAGATTCTTCTTGCAGTCGTTCGATCTGATCGATGATGGCATCAATTGCTTCGGCAGTTGTAGAGCTTTTTGTCATAACACCAGCATAGAACATACCGGGATAAAAGCTATTCATTCCATATTGACCAAATACCGAATAGGCTAGTCCCATTTCAGTACGAACTACCTGCATCAGTCGCCCAGAAAATCCACCACTTAGTACGCGATTCATGACCTGTACTTTGGCGTAGTCTGGATTATCACGAAGCCCGCCCAGGTGACCAAGCATTACAAAACTCTGGTTTACGTCCGATTTTTCAATAAAGTTGATTGAACTTTGGGATTCGTAATCCACTTCTGGGAATTTGAGCTGAGTTTTATCTCCGTTCTGAAGTTCTCCAAAGCTATTACGTAGTTTTTGCTTCATTTCCTCTGTATTGAAGTCTCCGACAATACCAACCATCATATTACCTGCCGAGAAGTGTTTGTTGTGGAAATTAACTAAATCTTCTCGCGTAATATTGTTGATGGTTTCATATTCCGTATTGCGACCGTAAGGCGAATCTTCTCCATAGATGAGAGCTTGGAATTCACGAATGCCAATCTGTTGTGGATCGTCATTCCGGCGCGAAATGGAAGATTTTTGCTGGGTTTTGGCCAGCTCAATTTTATCTTCCGGGAAAGTAGGATTTGTCAGTATATCTAAATACACGGGAAGAAGATCGTCGAAATCTTCTTTTAATACATCCATGCTGGCATTCCCACTGGTAAACCCAATACCGGTTTCTATGCTGGCTGCTCGATTTTCGAGCATAGCATTAAGCGAGTCAGCCGGATAGGTTTCTGTTCCTCCAGATCGCATAACCGTACCGGTAATAGAAGCAAGACCTGTTTTTTCATTGGAATTGAGAACACCACCAGTACGAACACGTGTGCTCACATTAATTAAGGGCAATTCTTTATCCTCAACTAAATAGAACGTGATTCCATTTTCGGTGGTAAAAGTTTCTACCTCGGGTTTCTGAAAGTTATTCAGTTCCGGGAAGTCCATATTTTCATATGGATTTGTTGACGTATTATCAGACTGCTGCGAATCGGCCACTTGTTCGGTTTGCGAACAGGCGAATGCAAAAACAGCCATAAGTAAAAATAAGCTTAACCTCTTCATAATAGTAGAATTATGGTTGTTCAAAATTTCTGAAAATGATGAGTTAGTTATTTGCATCGGCAACCTCCTCGTCAGATGAGTTATCTTCTTCGGTGACGATAGCTCCCACGGTTCGGTTGTCCTTAGTGAGGTATTCATTGGCTACGCGCTGGATATCATCAATCGTCACTTCATTAAGTTCTTCGATGTCTGTAAATACTTTTCGCCAGTCGCCGCGTAGGTTTTCGGCAGATGCCAGTGAAGAAGCCAACCCAGAGTTTGAATCAAGGCTGCGAATTAAATTTGCACGCGCGTTGGTTCTGGCTCGGTCAAGTGCTTCTTGGGATACGCCATCATTTTTGACCTTTTCAATTTCTTCCAGAATGGAGGTCTCCATAGTATCTACCCCAACATTTTGATTGGGAATAGCCAGCGTGGCAAAAAGCGTCTCATATTTTTGTCCGGGATATCCATTAAAAGCACTAACCTGTAGGGCGGTTTGTTCTTCTTCAACCATTCGCTTGTAGAGAATAGAAGTACGTCCCCCTGAAAGGATGCTACCCAGTAGTTGCAAGGCTTTAGAATCCGGATGGTCTTGCGCTACCGTGTGGTAACCCATAATAAAAAACGGTTGCGATTCTCCTTGAATAGTAAATCGGCGTTCCCCACGTTGCTCTGGCTCCTTGGTATAAACAGGAGGAGGTTTGGGGCCTTCTTTCATATCTCCGAAATATTCTTCGGCCAGCTTTTTGGTTTCCTGTGGATCAACATCGCCTGCAATAGCAAACGTAATGTTGTTAGGCACATAGTAGGTATTGTAGAATTCTCGAGCGTCTTCCATAGTAGTAGCAGTAATGTCTGAATGCCAGCCCACGGTTGGACGTCCATAGGGATGAGCCGTAAATGCTACGGAAGCAAATTCTTCAATCAATCGCCCAATAGGCTGCGATTCAGAACGCATACGACGTTCTTCGCGAACGACTTCTTTTTCTTTGTAAAACTCACGGAATACCGGATTTTTAAATCGGTCCGACTCCAGGCTAAACCAAAGTTCCAGACGGTTTTCGGGCAGGCTGTAAAAATAATTGGTACGATCCTGGCTGGTGGTGGCGTTCATGCCGGTACCGCCGTTGCGATCAATAATTTCTGAGAATTCGTTATTGACTACATATTCACCGGCTTTTTCTTGAAGGTTTTCGAACTGTGTCCACAACTTATCCATTTTAGCAGAATCGGGCTGAGTGCTATATTTTTCTGACAGCCATTCTTGATAGGTGTTATCCAGATCTTTAAGTACCTTTTTCTCTTCTTCCCAGTTGTTGGTACCTACGGTGTGTGTGCCCTTAAAAGCCATATGTTCAAAAATATGAGCCATCCCGGTATGTCCCACAGGTTCATTTGCTCCACCTACATTTACATAAGTAGCAAAACTGACCACTGGTGCAACTGGCCGCTCAATAATGAGGAAGGTTAACCCGTTATCAAGGGTGAACTCGGTAACTTTATTTTCAAATTCGTCTAGTGATTGTGCACTCACAGGTGGCGTAGCGAGATAGAATCCCAGCAGCACTGCCGTAAGCGACATGAGAACGCGTCGTAGCATTTTTTCTCCTGTTTAGTTTATGATTAAATGAATGGTTTTGATAGATCCAATAGTTTTGAACTATATTGAATTTTAAAGTGAACGACAAGAGTATAAAATAGTTCTAACCTTTACAAAATAAACCGATGTGTTTAGTTCACATTGAAATGTTATATTTGCACCGAAATTTTGAACTCAGTTGTTATTAAACCCTATGTATTTTAAGCAGATTTTTGAGGAAAAATTAGCACAGTATTCCTATTTAATTGGATGCCAGGCAACGGGAGAAGCCATTATCATTGATCCCATGCGAGACATTGATCGTTATAAGAAGATGGCAGAAAACGAAGAATTAGAGATTGTTGCCGCTGCTGATACACATATCCATGCAGACTACCTGACGGGATTGCGCGAATTTGTCGAACAAGGTGTTAAGGTGTATGCATCGGATGAAGGTGATGATGACTGGAAATACGAGTGGCTTAAAGGCAGTGATTACAATTATGAGCTGGTAAAAGATGGAAACCGGTTTAGCATTGGAAATATTCATTTTGAAGTAAAACACACGCCGGGTCATACGCCCGAACATGTCAGTTATACCGTTACGGATGGAGCTGCTGCCAGTGATCCTATGGGTATGCTTACCGGTGATTTTGTTTTTGTTGGTGATGTGGGACGACCCGATCTGCTTGAAACAGCGGCCGGTCAAAAAGGAGTAATGAAATCCTCGGCACGCACGCTGTTTAATTCCGTAGAAAAGTTTAAGTCGATGCCCGAATACCTGCAGGTTTGGCCGGGACACGGCTCTGGCAGTGCTTGTGGTAAGGCTTTGGGCTCCGTGCCGGAATCAACCGTGGGCTATGAGCTACGCTATAATCCATCGATAAAAGCATCAGAAACTGAGCAGCAATTTGTTGATTTTATTCTGGAGGGGCAGCCCGAGCCGCCACTCTATTTTGCCCGCATGAAACGCGATAACAGGGAAGGCCCTGCTGTACTTGATGGATTCCCGGAGCCTCAAAAAATGGAAGCTGAAAAGGTTGCTGAATTATCAAGCTCGAAAAAGTCCGCAATCATTGATACTCGTGATCGAACGGCCTATATGAACGGTCATTTAAAGGGTAGTCTGTTATCCCCGTTAAATAAAGTGTTTAATACAGTAGTTGGCTCTTACGTTCGAGAGGAGGAAGAAATCTATTTGATTATAGATGAAAATGATCTTGATGAGGCTATCCGTGATTTAATTAGGATTGGACTCGATAATATTAAGGGGTTTGTAACACCGCGTGAACTCGAGCAATATTTGGCTAAAAATAATAGTGCCGAGACGATTGAAATAATAACATTTGATGATACGGAAAAATTATTGACCAATGGACAATATCAGCCGCTGGATGTACGGAAGGCTACTGAGTTCAATGAAGGGCATGTAGAAAAAGCTAAAAATATTGCACATACTCGTTTATTAGAGCGGAAGGAGGAATTGGACAAGGGTAAAACTTGGTTGGTTTATTGCCGAACCGGGTCCCGGGCTTCGGTCGCATCAGCGTTATTAAAACGCGATGGCTTTAATCTAAAATATGTGGATGATAATATTGAGCCATGGCTTGCTGAGAAGGAAATGGCAAAGGTACAGGAATAATGGATAATTATTCGTTTATAATAACAGAAGTAAGGAGATCTATTAGGTATCTTGTTTTTCCAAATACTCGCTAGTTATTTTTCGGGTTTGTTCGGCTCCCATGTACTTTTCCAGATCGTAGAGTGTGATCATTTTCTCACCCTCATGAAAAGAATACGTTAGATGACCACTTGCGATTTCTTTCTCCACATCACTGGTTTTCATATCTAGCATTTCTCCAACCTCTTCCAATGAAAACATTGAGCGCATAATGCTTAAATATCTTTTGAATTAATTGAATTAAATAGTTCGATCATTTAGCATCAAAGATAGAAAAATTCAGCTATTATAATAGGGCTAAAAATGCTATTAATTGATGAAATGGCAGTATTTTCCTATTTGTTGTGCACGATTTTGCTATCAATATTGTGCTTTTATTTGCTGGTGGCGAAAGCACGAAGTTATATGATCGTTAACTAATCCCGTTGCCTGCATATGTGCATATATAGTTGTGCTGCCAATGAATTTAAACCCTCTCTTCTTAAGATCTTTGCTGAGTCGATCAGAAATATCTGTTGTAGCGGGTACTTCTTCTATGGATGGCCATTCATTATGAATGGGGTTGCCACCCACAAAATTCCAGATATAATTGCAGAAGCTGCCGAACTCTTCTTGTATCTGCAAAAATTGGCGGGCATTATTTATCGAGGATTGGATCTTTTGCTCGTAACGAATGATCTCGGGATTCGATAGTAGCGCTTGTACCTTTGATTTATCGAATTGGGCTACTTTCTGCGGATCAAAATCAGCAAATGCTTTTCGATATCCTTCGCGTTTTTTAAGAATGGTACTCCAGCTCAGACCTGCTTGTGAGCTTTCAAGGACTAAAAACTCAAACTGTGTTTGATCATCATAGACCGGCACGCCCCATTCTTCATCGTGGTAACGAACATATTGTTCAAACGTATTTTCGCACCAGTCACATCGTTTTGGCATAATTGTGTTTTTATGAATTAAAATCCCATCTTTATTTAAACTTCAATAATTTTACAAGTTAAGATAGCAATTCTATGAAATGGGGAAAATTGGTAGAACAGCGTAAAAATAAAAGTGGCATCAGTCCTACATTGTCGGCGCGGCTGGAGCAACTGGCTGACTTTTTAGAGCAGATTGTCCACGATAAGGAAGATAGCTCACTCTTAGAAATGCTAGTTGGCTTTCCCGAGCAGGCGCACCGTGCTTTTGATGAGGGAGATGAGAAGGAATTAGATCGCTTGAAGTCACAAATAGAAAGCCTTTCCATTGAACAGATCGCCCAATTTCTTCGTTATTATACTGTCTTTTTCCATTTAATGAATTCTCAGGAGCAGCGAGAAATTACCCGGATAAATCGAGAGCGGGCCATGGAGACCGGGCTTGA
>JBEPWP010000003.1:0-23044 GCA_041642355.1 Fodinibius sp.
GAAATATTTAAAAGCTACTACTAGTGATTTGCCAGATTATCTCGGTCAGGATAAAAGGGAAATTGTAGAAGAAATAATTCAGGCTGATTCTTATTTACTGGCTGAAGCTGAAAAGAGATGGGGCGATAAAATCATCGATAAATTAGTAGGGCAGAAGGTGCTGGAGGTTTGGGAACAGCCAGAAATGAAGATGGACCCCAGTACCGATAAATTGTGGCAATGGAAGGAGAAAAAAAGCAAGAAGATTGCTAAACGCCTCGTTAAAGAACACGAAGAGGAGGGTAAGGTTTATAAATGGGTTCGGGCATTAAACGTCTTAATAGATTTGAATCTTCCTGAGTTTCAAAAAGAATTTGCCGAATATGAGTTGTTGGAATATTATACACTTAATCGCATTGCTGAGGAAGGGATTATTAAGTTTGATGAGGTTGAGACAACAAATTTGAGTTTGAAGCTTGAGCATGATCCGGACCAGCTTAATACGTTGAATGATGAACAGCAAGCAGCTTTCGATGAGATTAAAAAGTCAATTGACGAAGAGTCATACTGTAGCTACTTACTATATGGCATAACAGGAAGTGGAAAAACGGAAGTTTATATTCATGCTTTAAAGAAGGTGTTAGAACAGGGAAAAGGTGGGTTGATTTTGGTGCCAGAGATTGGTTTGACACCACAGATCGTGAAACGTTTTCATTTAATATTTGGCGATGATATCGCGGTATTACATAGCAGACTTACTGATCGAGAGCGTTATGATGCTTGGCGTGCGTTGCAAAAAGGAGAAAAAAGAATTGCTATAGGGGCACGCTCTGCCGTCTTTGCTCCGGTGCAAAATCTTGGACTTATTGTAGTGGATGAGGAACATGATATGTCGTATAAGCAGGAAAATCCGGCCCCGCGCTATAATGGACGTGATGTGGCCATTATGCGGGCCCATATCAATGATATCCCCGTTGTGTTGGGATCGGCCACACCAAGTATGGTCTCGTTATATGGTACTAAAAAAGGGAAAAGCCAATATTTAGAGTTGAATAAGCGTCCCTTTGAGGCCAAACTACCAGAGGTAAAATTGCTTGATCTCAAACAATATCGCTCAGCAATGAAAGGCCCTATTGCCATCCCCTTATATGAGGCGATAAAGGAAGCTGTTGAAAATGGTGGACAGGCCATCCTATTATATAACAGAAGGGGATTTGCGTCCTACCTGCAGTGTTCAACGTGTGGTGAAATTCCTGAATGTCCCAACTGTTCGGTGAGTCTTACTTATCACAAATCTAAGAAACAGTTACGTTGCCATTATTGTGGATATTCAGAACGTGAATCTCAACGCTGCAGGGAGTGTGGTGATGACTCAATAGAAGCTCGTGGAAGTGGTACGCAACAGTTGGAAGAGGAGATTTCGGAACTGTATCCTGAGGCAGAAACGCTACGCATGGATTTTGATACAACTTCGGGCAAAAATGCGCACTCAAAAATTTTAAAAGCGTTTGGAAGGAAAGAAGCTGATATTTTAGTTGGGACACAAATTGTTGGCAAGGGACTGGATTTCCCGGATGTAACAGTTGTGGGGGTGATTGATGCAGATACCGAACTTGCATTTCCTTCTTTTCGATCTGGTGAGCGTATGTATCAGTTATTGAGTCAGGTGGCCGGCCGCTCGGGCAGAGCTGACAAGGAAGGGAAGGTATTTTTCCAAACCTGGCAGCCCGACCATCCCGCAATACAGCAAGCAAAAAATCACGATTATAAATCATTTGCGCGTCAAGAGCTTGCCTATCGAAAAATGCTTCAGTATCCGCCATATTCTCGGATTATTAGATTTGTATTTAAAGGGAAACAAGAAGGACGGGTTCGGAGAGTGGCAGAAATATTTACGGAGTGTCTTACCAAAGTGTTAGGTAGTTTTGATTCAGTACTGGGACCTTCTCCATCGGCCATTTCCAAGATGCAGAATTTTTACCGGTGGGAAAGCTTTATCAAGATTGATCCGAGTAATGGGGCTTCATCTATTGAGCAAATGCTAGATCGGACGTTTCATTTATATGATGACCGAAAGCCCAAGGGTGGCAGTTCGGTACGAATTAATGTAAATGTGGATGCCCTGGAATAATTGTATATAGGTAAATTATAAGCAGTAAATATTTGTTAGATAATTTGCATCATAAATGCAGGAGCCAACGCTTGCATTCTGTTTAATAAATTCGATTATTATAGCAGCATTTTACAAAAACAGAGATCAATAAAGAGGTGCCTATGGGTGAGTCCCGGGTAAAATTGGCCGACAGTCAGGAAGAAGTACAGCGCTTTATGAAGTACGTGTTGAAGGATCTACGAGCGCTGGATCGAATGCTCAATGAGGGTGATTGGTTTGAAACCGATCCCATTCGGATTGGAGCTGAACAGGAGCTTTGTCTGGTTGATCAACAGGCAAAAGCATGGCCTCACAACATGGAAGTGCTTGAAAAGTTGCAGGGAGATGGAAACGGTGATTTTACGACTGAATATGCCAAGTTCAATCTCGAAATAAATATGGATCCCCTTGAGTTCAAGGGCGACTGCCTTTCGAGGATGGAGCAGAATCTTCAAAAGCAGGTTGACAAGGTTCGTACTGCGGCGAATGAAATTGGTGGAGAAATACTGTTGACAGGGATTTTACCTACGATTCGAAAGGTCGATATTGATCTAAAAAACCAGACACCACTCCAACGGTATCGAGCATTAACCCAGGCCATTAATAAATTGCGCGGTGGCGACTACGATTTACGTATACAGGGGATGGATGAATTGCTGATGAAATTTGATTCGCCATTGTTGGAAGCGTGTAATACCGGATTCCAAGTGCATCTGCAGGTTGGTCCCAAAGAATTTGTACCAAAATATAATATTGCCCAGCTAGTTACGGCTCCAGTATTAGCATCAACGGTTGGGTCACCAATACTATTTGGCAAGCGATTGTGGAACGAGACCCGAATAGCGCTTTTCCAGCAGTCGGTAGATACTAGAACGGTGGGCGACCATCTGCGGGAAAGTAGTCCACGTGTAACATTTGGTAATGAATGGGTGGATGAGAGCATTTTGGAAATCTTTCAGGAAGATACCGCTCGGTACCGTGTGATGTTGAGCTCGGAAGTTACCGAGGATGTTGAAAAGTTATTGGATGAAGGAACACCTCCGGCGCTGCGAGCTTTGCAAGTTCATAACGGGACAGTATATCGATGGAATCGTCCTTGTTACGGGGTAACGGATGGTAGGGCGCACCTACGTATTGAAAATCGGGTTTGTCCTTCAGGTCCTACGGTTACCGATGAGGTGGCCAATTCTGCTTTTTGGTTGGGATTGATGAACAAAATGGGAGATTATCACCCCAATGTGGCCGAAGAAATGGATTTTGACGATGCCCGGATGAATTTTGTGGCGGCTTCGAAGATGGGGCTCGATACAAAGTTTCGATGGTTTAATGACAAGCGCATTAATGCGGTGGATCTGATTACCAATGAACTGCTACCTATTGCCAGAGAAGGACTCGAGGAGGCAAAAATTGATGACAGCGATATCACAGATTATCTGGATATTATTGAACAGCGTGTAACGGCTGGACAAACGCCTTCGCACTGGATTCTAGATAATTATGCTTCGCTAATGAAGGATCATGGCTCGAAGGAACAGACTTTGGCGGCTATAACAACGGCGATGATCAAAAATCAGAAAAAAGGGGAGCCGGTACATAAATGGGGGAGAGCTCGCATGGAGGATTTGGAGCACTGGAAGCCGTCGAGTTTAATCGTTGAAGAGTTTATGACCACCGATCTGTTTACGGTGCAAAAGGATGACTTGCTCGAGTTTACGGCCAACTTGATTGATTGGCGCCGTATCCGGTATGTTCCGGTAGAGGATGATAAAAAGCACCTTGTTGGCTTGGTGACCATGCGGATGGTTTTTAATGCCTATTCCAAGTCGGTCAATCATGATGAAGAGGTCATAGAAACGGTTGAGGATATCATGATTGAAAATCCAATAACTATTCATCCGGAGGCTTCAATTATGGAAGCAATGGAAATTATGGATAGCCAGAAGATTGGCTGCTTGCCCGTGGTAAAAAACAACAGGCTTGTAGGTATTATTACCGAGCAAAATTATATGAGAATAGCACGACGCCTCCTAAAAGTTTTACATTTGAATAATGATTCGAATGAGGAATCCAACAATAAATAGTAATATCAACATAGCATCAAATGAAGATCGAGTTTTAGGGATTATTGAAGGTGATCCCAGTGGGCCAACTGTAGTGGTGATAACTGGGATGCATGGCAATGAATATGCGGGGGTTGACGCGGCCCAAAATATATTTAATATGTTAGAAGGGATTCGTCCACAGATTTGTGGGCGTCTGGTGATACTCCGAGCGAATTTGCCAGCTCTCAAAAATAAGGTCCGATATCTTGACGAGGATATGAATCGTCTGTGGTTTCCCTCAATTATTGAGAGAGTTCGAAATACTCCAGAAGCCGAGCTAGAAACAAATGAACGCAGACAAATGAAGCAGCTTCTTACGGTGCTCGATGACATTAAAGAGCGAAGTGAGAAGCCCGTTGTGTTAGCTGATATTCATACGTTTTCCGCTGAAGGTAGTATGTTTAGTATCACAAGTTCTGATCCTCGTCAACGTAAACTATTGTCGAATCTATATGTACCCATGGTTTTTGGGATTGAGGAATCGTTGCGGGGTACTGCGCTGGGATATTATCAGAAGCAGGGTTTTATCTCTTTTGGATTGGAGGGCGGCCAGCATACCAATGAGTTAACAGAATATAATATTACAGCTTCGCTATTACTTTTGCTGCATGCTGTGGGATCGATCAAAAAACAATACGTAGAGAAGATTGAAGAATTTGAACGTCACTTGAAAGAGCACACCCACAACTTACCAGTGGAAACCGAGTTGGTTTACCAGCATATTATTGAACCGGATGATGGGTTTGCTATGCGGCCCGGTTATTCAAACTTTCAGCCTATCAAAAAAGGAGAATGGCTTGCTAATGATAATGAGGGGAAAATTATCGCACAGACCGACGGTTATATTTTGATGCCCCTATATCAGAAACAGGGTAACGACGGCTTTTTCATCATAAAAGAGAATGAAGGGTAAAAAATTTGTTATTTTATGCGCCTTGTTAATTCAGCCGTAATATAAAGAAGAATTATTCCTACAACGGGAACCAGTTATGCAAGACTATCAATTTGTTGACGGTACGCGCCTTTCTTCGGTTATAGAAGCGTTGATTTTTGCCAGTCCGGAGCCTATATCAGAAGATAAGATTTGCGAAATTATTGCCAAAGGGGAAGAAAATTTAGGATTGGAAGTAGAGGCCATAGCCCTTTTTGTAGAAAAGTTGAATCAACGATACGAAGAAAATGGGCTGGCATTTAATATAGAGCATGTGGCCGGAGGATATACGTTTTCAACGAAGAAGCGTTTTGAGCCATGGCTCAGTATTTTTCAGCACGAAAGTGCCTACCGCAAGTTATCACAGTCAGCTATTGAAACGCTTGCCATTGTGGCTTACAAGCAGCCGATTACCAAGCCTGAAGTAGATGATATTCGGGGCGTGGATTCTGGCTATATGTTGCGTCAGTTGTTGGAAAAAGTTCTTATCGAAGTTTCGGGTCGCTTGGATGCGCCCGGAAAACCGCTTTTGTATCGTACAACCAAACATTTTTTAAAGCATTTTGGTATCAACTCTATTGATGAGTTGCCCAAGCCGCGAGAAATTAATGAGATTCTTAAAGACGATGATATGGCTGAACATCGGCAGTTTTTGTTTGACCGTCAGCTGGAGCTTAAAGAGCTACAGGAGACAGCAGAGGATGAAGATGCCACAGAAACAGCGATGTCATTAATTGAGGCTGTTGAGAAGATTGATGAGGATGAGGTGCCCAATTTGGATGAGTACACGGCAGATATTTTGCAGCTCGATGAAGAGGAAGAAGAATCTGATGAAGACGATGAAACAAGTGATCAATTAGAAAGTGAATCGGATAATATCCAGGAAAATTTAGATGATGAGTCGACGAAAAAAGAAGAGGAATAAACGAGGTAGAATTGAAGAGCCTGACCACCAGGTTGACCAGAATTATGATGAAGACGAGGAGATTCGTCTAAATAAATATATTGCACACTGTGGGTTTACGTCCCGGCGTAAAGCAGATGATTACATTGCTGCTGGAAAAGTGAAAGTAAATGATGAAGTGGTAACCCAGATGGGCGTAAAAGTTCAGCGTACCGATAAGGTGGAGGTTGAAGGACAGGTTTTAAGTCTCGAAAAGTTTGTATATATCCTGTTGAATAAGCCAAAAGATACCATTACTACAACTGATGATCCCCGAAATCGGGATACGGTAATGGATAAGATTGAAAATGCTACGGGCAAGCGTGTTTATCCTGTGGGGAGACTTGATCGCCATACTATGGGACTATTGATTTTAACCAATGACGGAGATTTGGCAAACCGGTTGATGCATCCTAGTTATGAAGTGCGTAAAACATATGAAGTGGAAACGGAACGGGGTTTAAAGGATGATGAACTTCAGAAATTGTCTGAAGGGATAGAACTTGAAGATGGGCCGGCCCAGGCATATAACATCGCAAGAACACCTAATGGTTTTGTGCTTTCTATTTTTGAAGGCCGAAACCGACTTGTACGTCGGATGGTTGAACATTTTGGCACAGAAGTAACGAAGCTTAAACGGGTCGAATACGCCGGGCTTACGCTTAAAGATGTAAAAATGGGGCGCTGGCGTTATTTGAGAAAGAAAGAGATCAATGGATTACGAAAGTTGGTAAAACTCGATCCCCTGGATTTTGATTAGGATTTAGAATCTTGAAATTATCCTAATTGTGTCATCCTGAAATAACTTTAGTATGATGCGTACATAGGATGTTTTTTATCTCGTTCCGTTGCTCTGCTGTGGAACGAGATTCCATTATATCATAAAAACAAGTATAAAGAACAGAGCCTTATTTATATTCATGAAGGATATTGAAGTCAAAAAGATTTCTGATTCAGTACCATCTGCCGAAAATCTTCCTATCTATTACGATTTGTATCATCCTACAAACTATAAACAGGATGATTTGCCAGTTATATTATTTCTGCATGGCTTCAAGGGATTTAAGGATTGGGGGGCATTTCCGGCTGGCTGCAGAGAGCTCAGCAAAGGGGGCTTTGTTGTTTTAGCGGTTAATTTTTCGCTGAATGGTGTAGGTAAAAGTATGACAGAGTTTGATCAATTGGATCTGTTTGCCCGGGAGACGTTAAGTCAGGATTTGGAAGATGTCGGAACGGTTATCAAGGCGTTGAAAGACAAAGAAATTTTGGGACAAGATGTTACACTAACTACAGATACCATTGGTATATTGGGGCACTCTCGCGGTGGACATACAGCCGTTGCTGCAGCAGCAGAATATCCCGAAATAAAATGTTTAGTTACGTGGTCTGCAGTAGCCGATTACAATGCTCGTTGGAGTAATGAAATGAAGAGTGATTGGGAAGAAAAAGGTGTTACCGAAATTAAGAATGGAAGAACTGGACAAATTATGCCAGTCAAGGATGTTGTTTATAAGGATGCGATTGAAAATGCCGATCGCTTAATGGCTATCAAACGTGTCCAGGAATTAGATCATCCGGCTCTTTTTATTCACTCCAAAGGGGATGAGGCTGTGCCTTTTGGCGAAGCTGAGAAATTATTTGAGCATTGTCGTTCTGAGAAAAAGAAAATAGAATTAATTCCAGATTCAGGCCATACCTTTGATACTGCGCATCCATTTGAAGCCGATACATTGCCAACCCCATTTGCAAAGGTGGTACGTATTACCGGTGAATGGTTTCAATCACACCTGAAATAAGTCTGGATTAATCTAGTTATTACATAAAAAAGTGAAGATCACTCGCTATTTATTTTTCCTATTTGTTGCGTTGGTTATTGCACAACCGGCGCATGGCCAAGTTCCTGAGCTTATTAACAAGCCGGATTTTAGGACAGATGCCAAAGCTGCGGTGGATTCTGTTTATAATCTTAATTTCGAGGGTGCTGAGCATAAACTTAGCAATTGGAGGAGTAAATATCCCGATCATCCCCTGTGGACGCTTTTTGAAGGCATGCAATTGTGGTGGACGGTGTTGACGGATCTTAATGATCGGTCTCATGATCAAGAATTTTTTGACATGATGAAACGGACTGATTACCAAGCGGGTAAATTGCTGCATCGTCAACCCAAACATATAGACGGATTATTAATACGAGCAATAAGTAACGGATACATGGCTCGTCATCACTCAAATAGGGAGGAATGGATAACTAGCATAAATTATGGACGCAAGGCAATACAGGCTTATAACTATCTTTTGGATGTACGCCCGGATCTTAATGATCTGAAACTTGCCGAAGGGTTAAAACTCTACTATTTAGATTATATCCCTAATGAATATCCCGTTGTGAAAACGGTTAGCTGGGCTTTGCCCGATGGGGACAGCCAAAAGGGGCTTAAAGCAATAAATGAAGCATCAAAAAATGCTGTTTTTGCACGAGCTGAAGCCACCTATTTTCTGGGAAATATTCACTATAACTATGAAAAGAATTTTGGCATAGCCGTCCGCAATTTTGAAAAGCTTCATTGTCAATATCCCAATAACAGTTATTATGTTCGGATTTTAGTTAAAAGTTATTACAAGCAATCTCGATTTGAAGAAGCCTTAAAAGTGATAGAGACCAATTTGCAGCGGTGGAAAGAAAAAGATTTGCCGGATATAAAAGTGGTGCAAGAGGAATTACTAACGTGGAAGGGACGTATTTTAGAAAAAAGAGGGGACTTGCAAGAAGCTTTAGACAATTATGCCAGATCTTTTGCATTGGGAGAGGAACTGCCAAATACAGAGAATCGGTCCTTTTACGTTGTTTCAGGATATTTAGCCGGGAAAATGTTGAGAGACAAGGGCCAAATTGAAGAAGCCAAATCTTACCTTAAAAAAGTTGTTCAATCTAAATCTGAAAATAGCTATCGCCAACAGGCAAAAAACCTTTTGCAGGAAATTAATAGCTAATATTATTAAGAGTTTGAAAATTTATAGTCAAAAATATTCACAATATATTGACTATAACCTTTAGTTTTTGAATTATACGTTTAACAAGGGACTATGGTATTGTATGAATGAGTTAACGTGATCAGCGTTGGTAAAACATATCTTACCTTAGTCTAATAATTCAAACTAAAGGTGAGGTGATTATGAAGATTAAAGCTACAGTTATACCTGTACTGTTTGCTTTCCTTCTTTTTTCGGGTTTGATGTCTGAGGCTCAGGCACAAGAACGAGAAATAACGGGAACAGTAACAGCGGCAAGCAGTGGGGAACCCCTACCGGGCGTAACGGTTCTGGTACAAGGATCGCAGGGAATTGGAACAGCAACTGATGGACAGGGAAATTATTCTATCAGCGTGCCGGATCAGTACGATGTATTGGTTTTTTCCTACGTAGGATATGTAAGTCAGGAAGTTACAATCGGAGATCAAACAGAAATCAATGTACAACTTCAGGAAGATGTTCAGCAACTTGAGGATGTCGTAGTTGTGGGGTATGGTTCTCGGATTAAAGAGGAAGTGACCGGGAATATATCGTCAGTTTCTGGAGATGAAATTTCACAGGTTCCGGTAAATAGCGTTGAGTCTGCTATTCAGGGACAATCGGCTGGTGTGTTTGTAAACTCAAGTAATGGTAAGCTTGGGCAAGGTATTCAAATGCGTATTCGGGGTTCTTCTTCAATATCTGCAAGTAGTGAGCCTTTATACGTCATTGATGGGGTGCCAATGGTGAGCTCAAATGAGTCGTTTAATGGAGCGCCTACTAATCCTTTGGCTGATTTAAACTTTAATGATATTGAGTCGATTGATATCCTTAAAGATGCCTCTGCTGCAGCTATTTATGGGTCTCGTGCCTCAAATGGAGTTGTAATTATCACTACCAAGGGAGGTCAGTCGGGAGAAACGCAATTTAACCTTAATTATCAAACTGGGTTTAGTAATCCTACACGAACTCGTGATTGGTTAAATGGCGAGGAATATATTGAGCTTTTTACAGAAGCAGCGGCAAATTACCCGGGTGGTGACCTGTCAGGAGCCTATATTGAGGGTCAATTTGATTCATTTTCTTCGGGCACGGATTGGAGAAATGGAGAAGTAAACTCAGACTGGCAAGATGAAGCTTTTCAAGACGCTTCAATAAATAAATTTGATTTAAGTGCTTCCGGGGGTAATGATAAAACAACTTTTTATGTATCTGGATCCTATAGTGATGAGGAAGGTATTTTAATTCGAAATAGCTTTGAACGTATAAGTGGCCGTTTGAACTTAGACCATAAGGTTAATGATAACCTGCGATTGGGAACAAATCTGTCATTGGCTCGAACGGTAAATAATCGAGTTTCCAATGATAATGGTTTTGCAACGCCAATGCAGTTAGTTGCCTTACCTCCAATAACGCCAATATATGAACCTGATCAAGATGCGTTGCCTAATTATCAGCCGACAGATCAGCTAAACAATAACACCTTATATTTCAATAATCTGCTATATAAGGATAACGCAAAGTATCAGGTAACAAATTATAGAAATGTTGGAAATGCATTTGCAGAATATGATTTGTCAAATAATTTGGTATGGCGATCAGAGTTTGGAATTGACTTGTTAGAGTTAAACGGCGAAGAATATTATAACAGTCAGGTTGCACGGAATACCGGTGCTCCTCTGGGACTGGGTTATAACCGTTTTGTACGACGAGGAAACTATAACACGAATCATTATCTAACATTCAATACTTCATTGGCAGAAAATCATAATTTAGAAGCCATTGGAGGTTTTGAATATCAATATACCCAACGAGACGAAACATGGGTGCAGGGAGAAAATTTCCCCAATGATGATTTCCAGCAGGTGGCTGATGCGGCGCTTCTAACCGGTGGTACAGCAACAGAAACAGCATATTCATTCTTGTCGTATTTTTCTCGGGCTAATTATGATTACAACGGGAAATACTTGTTAACACTAAGCGCTCGTATTGACGGCTCGTCGCGTTTTTCAGATGAGAATCAATATGGATTCTTTCCCGCTGCTTCTGCAGGTTGGGTGATTTCAGATGAAGATTTTCTGGCTGATCTTGAAACCATCAGTTTCTTAAAGCTTAGAGCCAGTTATGGAATTACCGGGAATGCTGAAATCGGAAACTTCCCTTCACAAGGATTGTTCGGGTCCAGCACCTATTCTCGAATTTCTGGTATACAACCAATTCAAATTGAAAATCAAGATCTGAAATGGGAGCAAACCGCCCAATTAGATTTTGGTGTTGATTTTGGACTGTTTGAGGATCGTATTACCGGTGAAGTTGACTACTATATCAAAAATACGGAAGACTTGCTTCTTAATGTTAATGTTCCCGGTGCAACTGGATATTCGGTGCAAACACAAAATTTGGGTAAGCTAGAAAATAAAGGGTTCGAACTTGTCCTAAATAGTGTGAACTCGGTTGGCGAATTTGCTTGGAATACAAGTTTTAACTTCTCTATAAATCGTAATAAGGTTACCGATATTGACGGGCAGGTTATTGAGGGAGGCTACATTAACCGAGCTGTTGAAGGGGAAGCTATTGGTGTGTTTTTTGCTAGAGAGTTTGCTGGGGCCAATCCTGCAAATGGTGATGCTATTTATTTCCTAAATCGTGACCCATCACAAGCAGAACTCGATAATGGGACGGTATTTCAGGTAAATGAAATGCATGGCGACCGTTATGTGACGAATAGTTTTAATGCAGCCGAACGAGTCGTGATTGGAAACCCTAACCCTGATTTTACAGGGGGATTGAGTAATCGATTCCAATATAAAGGCTTTGACCTGAATGTATTATTCCAGTTTGTTTACGGAAATGATATCTACAATGGTGGTGGCCGGTTCCAATCAGCCAGTGCAGATTACTTTGATAACCAAACCAGAGATCAATATACCGATCGATGGCAAGAGCCCGGAGATATTACGGATGTGCCCCAAGCACGACTTTTTGGTGCCAACGGAACGGGTGACTCTTCCAGATATCTTTCGGATGGTTCATACCTGAGACTAAAGAAAGTAACATTCGGCTATAACTTACCTGCCAGTACACTTGAAACTATCGGTTTGAGCAAGGCCAGAGTGTATCTGTCCGGCGTGAACTTATTGACGTTTACAGATTACGAGGGATGGGATCCTGAAGTAAATACTGATTACTTGTCGGGTGGAAACTTGAGTTTAGGAAATGATTTCTATTCCGCTCCTCAGGCTCGCACCATTACCCTTGGCTTGAATGTTGGATTTTAAAATAAATTATGGAGTATTCAATTATGAAGAATAAATTATTTCTTGGCATTTTTGCAATATGTATGTTGGTTGTGACATCATGTAATGATTTACTTGATGTAGAACCGAAGCAGTCTATTAGTGCGGATCAAGCATTAGATACCCCTCAAAAAGTAGAAGCAGCAGTTATTGGTGCGTACGATGATTTGAGTAGTGTTGATCTTTTAGGAGGAACACTAATTTATGGTTCCGATTTGCTTGGTGATGATGGAAGTGTAACCTGGTTTGGAACATTTTCTCAACCTGATGAACTCTGGTCAAAAACTATTCTTACCGATAACAGCTTTGTAAGGGATGTTTGGCTGCAGGGATATGAAACCATTGATGCAACTAATAATGCTCTTTCAGCGCTTGATGTTATTGAAGATGCTGACATGCGTGACCGGGTTGAAGGGCAGGCCAAATTAATTCGTGGTATTGTTTACTTTGAGTTAGTGAGGTTTTTTGGTCGAGATTGGGCAGATGGTGATCCCTCTCAAAATCCTGGGATCCCAATTGTATTAGAGCCTACTCGTGATTTTGAGAACCCACCAACCACTCGGAATAGTGTAGAAGAAGTATATACTCAGGTAATTGACGACTTAACGGATGCAAAAGCTCTGCTACCTTCAAGCATTGAAATCGATAATACAGTTCTTGGCAACACATATGTTGCATCGGCCTATCTGTCGCGTGTGTACCTACAACAGCGTGAATATGAAGATGCTGGTTCAGAAGCGGGACGTGTTATCAATAGTGGGAACTATTCCTTGACACCGTTGGTATCGGGTGCTTTTAACAATCCAACAAATTCCACAGAAGATGTTTTTGCTATTCAGGTTTCTGATCAGGATGGAGCTAATGACATGAATACCTTTTATGCGGGATCGCAGCATTCTGGCCGTGAAGATATCGAGTTGACAGGCTTTTTTGATTTATTTACTGGTTTATTTGATGCTGCTGATGATACTAGGGATGATTTCATTCATTTTGGAGCATCTTTCGGTGGCCCATTAACTAGTAAGTGGACAAATTTCCGTAATGGGAATATCAATATTGTCCGTTTGGCTGAAATGTACTTAACACGTGGCGAAGCAAGTTTTCGTACCGGTACAGATATTAATGGAGTTCCCCCCGAAGACGACTTTAACATGATTAGGGATCGAGCCGGCCAAGAGGATATTGATGCAGCTGATATTAACTTAGATTATATTTTTACTGAGCGATACCTCGAATTGGCATTTGAAGGGCATATATTGCACGATATAAAGCGTTTTGAACGATCTGCCAGTGGCTTTGCCTGGAATGCTCCGGAATTAATTTTCCCAATACCACAGCGCGAGATTGATGCCAGTGGTGGTGATCTCGAGCAAAATGCTGGGTATGGTTCCTAATTTGAGTTCTTCTAACTTTTATTCCTAAAATAAAGAAGGGCGTCATTAGCTGTGATGACGCCCTTTTCTTTGTAATGGATAGTATGATTTTATTAATTCCTGTTTTGCATTCCCTGTCTCATTCCGCTCATATTGCGGTATCCCTCGGGGACTTCAAAAAGATCATCAGAAAGAGTCTTTTCCTCGATTTTTTTCGCTTTCATTTTAATGATACGAGAACCATTGCCTTTTATTTCAATAACCTCTAAAGGTATTGCGCCTTCTTCCATTAATGTTTTAGCCCATGCTGGTGGTTCTTCTGGCATCATATCTCTTCCGGGCATCATAAAGGTTCCCATTCCTTTGGCTAAACACGTTTCAAAAGTGCCTTCATCAGATTTCATATTCCAGACCTCACAAGTTCTTCCAGCTATGGTTTTACTTTCACCCGTATTTGTAGCCTCAGTTTTATTCATATCTTCTGGAGTATCTATTGCATGGTTTATATTCATTTCCATGTATGCGTTCATTTCGTCGATGATAACAATCATTTTTGACTTATTAGGTACTAAAATCATGGCTCCAGTTTTTTGTCCCATACCAAATTCTACTCGATTTCTTTGACCTTTTATCATATACGGCATATTGCCCCGTCCCATCTTAGCCATTTCAGCTGATTCATAATGAATAACGCCCTCAAAATTTTGCGCATGAGTTTGATTTGAAAATATAGCAACGGCAAAAAATGCAGTAAATATTATTAATAATTTTTTCATAGTATTTGCGTCCTCTTAAAATGAAAATTAATTTAGGTTTCCATTATATAAATAAGTTTTATTTTAAGCTAATTGGTTAAATTCCATCAGTTTTTTAATTGGAAATCCCAAAGAGTTGAGAATTCATTAGTGATATGAATATCGGACTCATCTCGGATTCTCATGATCATGTGGATCACATAGAAAGAGCAGTAGAAATTTTTAAGCAAAAGAATGTGGAGCTGGTACTACATGCCGGGGATTTTTGTAGTCCTTTTACAATACCTCCCTTTGGGGGCTTAGATGTAAAAACAGTATTTGGTAATAATGATGGAGATCACTATTTGCTGTTGAAGAAAGCTCGTGAAATTGGGCTTGAATACTTGGGCAGTTTTGGAGAATTTCAAATCGGAGGTACAAAAATTGCACTCTATCATGGAACTGATGCTCCCATTACAGCAGCGCTTGAAGAGTCGGATAATTATGATGTAGTAGTGTCAGGACATACCCATCAAAAGAAAGTTGAATTTGTTGGGAAAACCTTAGCCATAAATCCGGGAACGGCACATGGTTTTGATGATGAGGCAACCATTGGGTTGTTGGATACCAAGGCGATGGAGGTATCGTTTGTTCGATTAAACTAAGAACGCATCACGTATTTCATTTATCGCTCTTTGAAATGCGTGATGCGCCAAAAAGTAAGGAAGTTTTTATCTGTTTACTTCTTTAGGTTTTCAACCACAGCTTCTGTAAAGCTTGTTGTAGAACCACTTCCTCCGATATCAGGAGTACAAACAGATTTATCCTCGAGGGTGAGATACACAGCCTGACGAATTCTATCTGCCAGATCATCTTCACCGATATGTTCAAGCATCATCAGGGCAGAAAGCAAGAAAGCGATAGGATTTGCTACATTTTGTCCGGCAATATCGGGCGCAGAGCCATGCACTGCTTCAAACATGGCGGCATCATCACCGACGTTAGCTGCCCCGGTAAGCCCGAGTCCACCAACCAAACCTGAAGCAAGATCAGATAGAATATCACCAAAGAGGTTGGTTGTTACAATAACATCAAACTGCTCGGGACGAAGTACCATCTGCATCGCCATATTGTCAACGATTAAGTCTTCGTATTCAATATCGGGATAGTCTTTCGCAATCTCTTCGCCTACCTCCATAAACAATCCGCAGGTGTACTTTAGGATATTTGCTTTATGAACGAGCGTAACTTTCTTGCGGCCCTTCTTTTTGGCGTATTCAAAAGCGGAGCGGATCACCTTTTCGCTAGCGTCGCGGGTGACAACTGCAATACTTTCGGCGTGGCTGTTTTCTTTAACCCACTGCTCTTTGCCGATGTAGAGTCCCTCAGTATTCTCGCGAAACATTACTAAATCTACATTGTCAAAATGACTTTCAATGTGGGGGATTGTTTTGGCCGGACGGATATTGCTGTAAAGCTCAAATTTTTTGCGCATAGCAACATTAACTGATCGAAATCCGGCCCCAATGGGAGTAGTAAGTGGTCCTTTAAGAGCGAGGCGGTATTTGTTAATAGCATCAACCGTCTCATCGGGCAGGGGATTTCCAAGTTCTTCCTGAGCCGCAAGGCCAGCAGTACATTTAATCCAATTGATGTCTGCACCTGCTGCATCTAAAATGGTGGTTACTGATTTTGTGATTTCGGGGCCAATGCCATCGCCTGGGATTAAAACAATATCGTGCATGAGTAATATGTGTTTAGAAGAACTCGGATTATATTTTAGCTGCTAATATAGCCCGCAAAGATACAAATAATAGCACTACATGTCATAACTTATCTGTACTGTAAAAGTTACTCGTTGGCGATAGTTAGAACGGCCGATCCGTCAAAGTTACCGGCACGTAAATCATCGAGTGCTTTGTTGGCTTCTGTGAGGGGATAGGTGGTGACCTGAGTTTTGACTGGGACTTCAGGTGCCAGTTTCATAAACTCAGTACCATCGCGACGAGTAAGGTTGGCTATCGATTCAATAGATCGCTCTTCCCAAAGATCACTATAAGGAAAACTTGGAATATCACTCATGTGAATGCCCGCACAAACAACACTTCCACCCTTTTTAACAGCTTTTAAGGCTTGTGGAACGAGCGGGCCAACGGGAGCAAAAATGATGGCAGCATCTAAGTTGTTGGGAGGCCGTGTTTCTGATCCTCCCGCCCAAACAGCTCCCAGTGTTTTGGCAAACTGTTGGCTTTGGGTATCACCTGGACGGGTAAAAGCATAAACTTCTTTATTCTGATAACGTGCTATTTGGGTAAGAATATGAGCGGCAGAACCGAATCCGTAAAACCCCAAACGCTGAGCGTTATTGGTCTTGCGTAATGAGCGATAACCTATAAGCCCGGCACAAAGTAAAGGTGCGGCCTGGATAGCCGGATAATTTTTAGGGATGGGAAAACAAAATCGAGCATCTGCTACAGTATATTCCGCAAATCCACCGTTGATATCATACCCGGTAAAGTCTGCCTTGTCACAAAGGTTCTCTTGGTTATTTTTACAAAATTCGCATTCCCCACAGGTATATCCCAGCCAGGGGACGCCTACTTTATCTCCTTTTGAAAATCCCGATACATTAGCACCAATTTTTTCGACAGTTCCAACGATTTGATGCCCTAAAATCAGTGGCAAGTTAGGGTGTTCAAGTTCACCGTCAATAATATGCAGGTCGGTACGGCAGATTCCACATGTTTGAACGTGAATTAAAAGTTCATTTTTTGATGGCTGGGGTTTGGGTATATCCTGAATCTCTAGGGGATCGCCAACCGTATGTAAAACCATTGCCTTCATAAGTAGGTGCTATTTGTTTGCTGAAATGTAAACGATGCCGTCGGGGGTTTTATCCGTTGTAAAAGTATCCGTAAGGGTCCAGTTCCCAGTATTAATGATGGCAATATTATTTTGTTCACTGTTTGAGACATACAGGTAGCGATCATCATTCGAAAAAGTAAGCCCAATGGGCATACCAGATGTTTGATCTTCAGTAGTTGAAATCTTTTGAATCTGCTTATTGGATTCGACATCAAAAATGGAAATTTGGCTGGACTTTGCGTTTGAAACAGCAACCCATTGCTCATTATTTGAAAGTTCGGCGCGAATGGGAAAATCGGTACTGGTAAAGCTGTCTGTGATAGCCGCTGTTTCAATATCAAGTACCGAAATAGTGTTGGCACTTCTGTTGGTAATCCAAACTTCGTTATTGTTGGGCACTACAACAATGCCCTCGGTACCGTCACCAGTTTGAAGGGTATTAATACGTTTACCTTGTTCTAAATCCAAGATACTAACCGATCCGGAACCAAGATTCGTGACATAGGCTGTAGCTTCAGCGGGATCCAAAGACACCATGTGTGATACTTTTTGATTTGTTCTTATAGATTGGAGAATTTTTCCGGTATCGATATCGACAACAATAACTGATTGTTGATCTTCGACTGTGACAATTGCCCGTTTGCTATCCGAAAACCATTTAATGCCATGGGGGCTTGTAAACTTACCAAGTGATATTGTTTTGCTTACCTTCTTATTATGTAGATCAACCACTGTGAGGGAGTTTCCCGGGTATTGATCACCATAATTGGTAATGATAGCCCGTTTTTTATTTGGGGATATAGCAACTTCGTGTGGTGCTACACCGGTAGGATATTCAGCTATTTTGGCACCTGTGGTGGCGTCAAGCTGCCACGCAGAATGTGCTTCTTTATTGAGAACGAGTAAGGAGTCGGTTGAATCCTGCTCAGATTGGTGAGGAAAAAAAGTAATGAGCAGGGAAAAGAATATAATCGTGTAGCGTTTCATGGCACGTTGAAATTTTTCATTTAATAAAGGCGGCGGTTTCTTTTTTGGAGCTTTCGATCAATACTGTACTTGCCAGGCCCAATAAATAACAATCCGGCCATAACAATAGCAATTTCGATGCTGTGAGAATAGCTCACAAAGCCATCACCGGCGCCAATATGTTGCGTAGTCGCCACTAGCATCACAATAAAAAGGAAGATTACGCTGGGAGTAAAAAACAGGCCTGACAATAGAAATATACCTCCAAAAAACTCTGTGACTCCGGCCATAAAACCAAAGAACATGGGAGCAAAATCAATCCCCAAATGCTGCATGGCCGACCCAACTTCAACCCAGGTTTCTGGGCCGCCAAACATTTTGGGGTAACCATGTAAAATAAACATGATACCCAACCCAATCCGAATAATTAGAAGTCCAACATTGCGATAAATGCCTCGTTTACGAAGTGGTGCCATTTTTAACTTTTTATTTGATCTTTTTTATAACTAATGCGATAAATGATGTCGCTGTGATCGTCGGAGATGAGTACTGATCCATCTGCCAGTTGCAATAAATCAACGGGCCGCCCCCATACCGATCCATTTTTTTGTAGCCAGCCTTCAATGAAAGGTTCGTATTTGGTGGCTTTGCCGTTTTTAAGTGTAACCTTAGTAATACGATACCCGATTTTTTGGGTTCTGTTCCAACTTCCGTGCTCGGCAATCAAAATTTGATTTTTATATTCCTCAGGAAACATATCTTCAGTGTAAAAAATCATCCCCAAAGGAGCTACATGAGGTCCAAGTGTTTGAGCCGGATTTTTGAATTTTTGATCCATAGCCTTTCCAACTTCCCCAAATTCGGGGTCCCAGATATCATTACCGTGCTTATAGGGATAGCCAAAATGTTCTCCTGTTTTTGATAGATGATTCAGCTCACACGGCGGACGATTATCGCCCAACCAGTCCCGCCCATTCTCAGTAAACCATAAATCGTTTGTTTGAGGATGCCAGTCGAAGCCTACCGAATTGCGAACCCCTTTGGCAATAATTTCGCGCTTGCTTCCATCAGGATTAATACGGGTGATGCTGGCATAGATATCCTTATCCTGATCACAGATATTGCAAGGTGCGCCAACGGGTACATAAAGTTTATCATCGGGACCGAAGGCGATAAATTTCCAGCCGTGATGGCCATCAGTGGGATAGTTTTCAGTGACAATCACGGGATCGGGGGGATTGCTTAGCATTTTATCAATATTATCAAAGCGATAGATTGTACTTACGGCAGCGACAAAGAGCGAACCGTCTCGATAGGCAATACCGCTGGGCATGTTTAACCCTTCAGCAATAATATAAATGCGATCGGCATTGAAGTCGCCATTTTTATCCGTGATGGCATAGACATTGCCAGCTTCTCTACTGCCGGCATAAATTGTTCCGTCATTTCCCAGGGCAAGCTGACGAGCATTAGGTACGTTATCGGAAAAGACTTCAGCTTTATAGCTGTTGGGAAGCTGCAGCTTAGATATGATTTGATCGCTATTGCTCCCCGATTGCTCACAATTTCCAATTACTGATAGGAATACTATCAGAAGGGCCCAATGTATGGTGTTTTTTGTTGCATGGGACATTTTTTGTGCTCAACCCAATGTTAATAAATGCCTTTGTAATAAGAGGTTAGCATTATACAATGCTCAGTGATTAATATCGAATTTGACCGGGGTAAATTATTTGTAAATAATAATATGAGGCCTAATTAGAAAAAGCGAGGAGAAATAAATCCCCTCGCTTAATTATATCAGCAATTTTTTAGTGCGAAATCTTGGTGCCTAAAACATCCAAAAATGCACTAATCCATTTAGGATGCCCTGGCCATGCCGGTGAAGTTACAAGATTTCCATCTACAACTACTTCGGTAGGCTCTACATCTTTATAATCTGCGCCTGCAATTTCCATCTCAGGTCCACATGCGGGGTAGGCCGTTAAGGTTCTGCCTTCGATGACATCTGCTGCCGAAAGAATTTGTAGTCCGTGACAAATAGCGGCTACGGGTTTATCTTCATCAAAGAAGTGACGAACCATATCTAGCACACCATCTTCTCGACGCAGGTATTCAGGAGCGCGTCCACCAGCTACAACAAGACCATCATAGTCGGCCGGATTTACTTCATTAAAAGTAGCATTTAGCGCAAAATTGTGACCCGGTTTTTCGGTGTAGGTTTGGTCGCCTTCAAAATCGTGAATGGCCGTTTTTACGGTATCACCTTTCTTTTTATTTGGACAAACAGCATGAACGGTATGCCCAACGGCTTGCAACGCCTGAAAAGGTACCATGATTTCATAATCTTCTCCAAAATCTCCTACGAGCATTAATAATTTTTTACCAGCCATAATAATATTTGGTTTAGTTCATATTAATATTTGTTGATATCGTTGAATAGCTATAGTTATAACTTCAGAATAGCGCAAAACGTTCTGTTATAACAAAAATGGATCTACTTAATTACGGCTACAATAATCTATTAGGCGGTTGATAAAATATCTTTGGGCCGGATTGATTTTTTTACGCGCTTCGAAGGGTCCAAAGTATTCAATACGGTCGATCTCGGGGAACGCCTCGGTTTGTCCCGAGTTCGGCGGCCACTCAATCTCGAATTCGTTGGGAGCAAAAATAAAATCATCCGGAATCTGGTATTCTACCGCCCAACAATAGACTTTTTTACCACCTTTCTGTTTGATAGAACCAAGGTCAATAAATTCACCTTCTGGGATGAAGCCAAGCTCCTCTTTAAATTCTCTTTTGGCAGCGTTTAACAATTCTTCATTCTCTTCGACTTCTCCCTTGGGAATAGACCATGCTCCCTCATCTTTGTCCCACCAGTAGGGTCCGCCAGGATGGGCCAACAATATTTCAAGGCTGGGTTTTCGGTTAAAGAGTAGGATTCCGGCGCTAAGATTTGACACTTGCTTAGAAAGGTTTTTAATAGTTAGGTTTACATCCGATTCCATATCCAGTTGGGAATCATCTTTGCCAGCCATCCCACCAGTCGCCACCGCTTGGTGATGTAGGCTTCATTTTTCTCCCCCTCGATTGCATCGGCAATTTGCCGAGCGGCCTTTTCGGTCTTTTGCACCCAGAACATCCCCTTTTTGTTCTCGGTCATTTCTGATTCTACAAAGCCGGGTAAAATGGTAGAAACAGAAATATCGGCATCCGAATGATTGGCCTTTTGGCGATAACCCTGTAGGTAGGTATTTACAAACGCTTTGGACGCGTTATAAGGAATGTTCAATCCCCAGCCAAACAGCGAGGCTACCGATGAAATGCCCACAATGTGACCGTGTCCCTGCTCCTCAAAAAGTTCAAAGCTATAGCTGGCCAGGTTGGAAAATCCGCGGACGTTGACATCAATTACGTGCATATCAGCCTGCCGCCCCACCGACTCTTTTTGATAATTCGAAACGCCCGCATTGAGCACGATGATATCCAGGCCACCCATATCTTTTTTAAGCTGATCGAGCTGATCGATAGCATCGTCAAGCTCTGCTATATCCATAAACTGTACATGGATCCGGGTATCGAGTTGCTGTTTTAACTCTTGTAGCCGCTCGAGTCGGCGTCCGGTGGCACCAACGGTATATCCCTGGCCGTGCATTTCAACAGCCAACGCCCGTCCGATCCCAGAAGTGGCCCCAATGATGGCAATTTTTTTCTTCATCCTAATGAATTTATCGTTTGGTGAAACTGGTGTGTAGCAAGATTAGTCCATTGGGGATGGTCACCGGTTCGGAAGAGCGAAGGGTGTATTATTTCGGCAAGGATGCGTGCCGAATCCACAAGACGAGGTCCCGGACGATTGAAATAATGATCACCATCGGCAATATAAACCTGTTTGTTTTTGACGGCGCGCAGCTCATACCATCCCTCAAGAGAAGTAAGCGTCGAAATTTCTGAAAGCGTTTTCTCAATAGAATATCCGCAGGGTATGACCGTAATAATATCGGGATTGAGCTGTTGAACTTTTTGCCAAGATATTTCCGGAGAATGTGCTCCTGCCTCAGCGCCTACGGGAATCCCGCCTGCAACTTGTACCAACTCGGGAATCCAGTTTCCGGCCGTCATCAGTGGGTCCATCCATTCGATAGAAAGCACTTTTGGCGGAGTAAGTTCAATCGTTTGTTGCTGAATTGCCTGCATTTTCGATTTCATTTGGTCGGTAAGCTCTTCGGCTGCTTCTTCGGCATCTATGGCTTCGGCTATCGTTCGAATCGATTGCACCCAGTTCGACAAATCAGTAGGGGAGACCGAAATCACTTCTACATCGCCGCCCAAAGTAGATTGCACTGCTTCTTCTACTTCATTAAACGAAGCCGCACACACTTCGCAGTGATCTTGAGTTAGGATAACGTCCGGTTCAAGAGATTTCAGCTTTTCTTCATCCACCCGGTACACCGAAAGCCCTTCCTGCAGCAGTGCTTTTACCCGCTGATCAATCTCATAACTATCACCATCGGGATTAAATTTTGGTTCGGTACATGAGGGAAGCTTCTCAATTTCTTTGGGATAATTACACTCATGGGATCGGCCTACAAGCTCATCCTTTTTACCGAGTGCAGCGACAATTTCGGTAGTGCTGGGCAAAAGGGAAACGATTCGCATATTTCAGTAGTTATTTATAGTGCTGTTGTAGA
>JBEPWP010000004.1:0-21891 GCA_041642355.1 Fodinibius sp.
TCTACGAAAAGTCGCAGCCCATCCGCCGCCAGCTCATAAAAGAGTATCATTACTTGCTGGATGTCGTAGCTAATTAATTTTCTAAAGATCCTTAAGAAATTTCAGGATCTTTCAAACCCATAAAACCGTATGGTAAAATCTTTGATTGGCTATCATCTATTGCGTATTGTTCGACCACAAATGCAACTAATTATTTGAATAAACTTTACGGCAATGAGCGAACTCGATAACACTGACTACGAAGCATATGAACAAGATATTAAGGTACTTGTAGATACACTTCGCAAATGCTTTAATGCCGAGAAAGCGCGGTTTAGTGTCGTTGGACATCAAAACACATTATACATCGAAATTGAGGGTCTGGATGAACTTAATCCAGAAGAAATTTCTGAAGTTGCAGAACCGGTTCTTGATGAACTGGATATGGATTTTGATGAAATTTCTCTTTTACCACTTAATAACTAAAATGATTTTAAATCTTTAAAAATTGATTCCATTCCTATCTGGAATCAAGTATTTTCTACTGTTCTTTGAATAGTATTTACGTATTAATTTTCACTCAGGGATTTTACTATGCCAAGCGCAACAACAGATTACGAGTTACGATGTGTAGCTAACGGGCACCTTAATTCCGAAGAAGAAACAACCACCTATTGCACCCAATGCGATAGTGTGCTTCGGGTTTATTATGATAAACCATCGGATGACATCCAGTATCCGTTAAAGCGGCTCAAACCCGATCCGATGAAAACACATCCATCAGCCCTCAAAAAATTAGATCGGTTGTCAAATGAATACGGTGCCGATCTTTGGGCTAAACTTGAGTTTGAACACCCGACCGGTTGCTTTAAAGATCGCGGCAGTTACATCGAAGTTCAGAAAGCACTTGAATTAGGTGCCGATGCAATTTGTCTTGCCTCAACTGGGAATATGGCTGCATCAGTAGCCGCTTATGCTTGCTATTTTAAAATCCCCTGTTTTGTATTTGTGCCCGAAAAAACGACGGATGCAAAAATTGCCCAAGCTACCATTTATGATGCTAATATCATTCGCATAAAAGGAGATTTTAGCACCTGCGAAGCACTTTGCCGCGAGTTTGCCAAATCGGGCAATTATTATTTAGCCGGTGATTACGTTTTTCGTGAAGAGGGACAAAAGTCTTTCCCCTACGAACTACTAGAGCAACAGGGCAACGATTTTGATTATATTTTTGTCCCCGTTGGATGTGGAACCAACTTCGGTGCTATCTGGAAAGGATTCTCTGAACTCAAAGAGTCGGACAAAATATCGAAACTGCCAAAAATGGTTGCGATTCAGCCTGAGCAAAGCTCTCCCGTTGTAGAAGGTATTTTCAAAAAGGAGAAAATCATCAAAAAACAGGTCAATACCATGGCACAATCAGTTGCCGCTTCTGATCCTGTTGACTTTCACAAGGTGTTGCTGGGCATTGAAGAGTCCGACGGTTCGGCATTTACCGTTACAGAAGACGAGATTCTACAATCACTCAAAGAAATGGCCGTCGAAGAAGGACATTTCACGGAACCAGCCTGTGCCCTGCCACTGGCTGCCTTTAAAAACAATATGCAAACCTTCAAAGGCAAAAAGTGCTTGTTTGTCTTAACTGGTTCTGGCTTAAAAGATACCAAAGTTGTGGCCAAGCATTCCCTTTCTTCCCCGGTTCTGTCGCCGGATATCGATAAAGTGACCAATTATATTAAGTCAGGTTTTATTGAGATGCAGAAAGATTCCTGGGGCAAATCGCGCGATACGTTTATGGCAAACCTCGAAATGGATGAGGATCACGAGAAGCTCTACAACGAATATGTCGCCAAAATTAACAAGCGCGGAAAAACGCTTAGCAATAATGAAATTGAAGTACTGCAATCACTCATCTTTAATGAAGACCTGGATTTAGAATATCCAGTAGAAGTACTCGACTATAAAGTTACCATGCGTAAACATGGTCTTATTGAGGCAGCTGTTAAGCTAGATATTCAGGGAGAAGAAATTATCTCTGAAGCAAAAGGGGTTGGCCCGATTGATGCAATCTTGTCGGCCATTCGCGCAGAAACAAATTCAGTTTTCCATTTGGAAGTAAAAAATCATGAGGTGGATATTCTGAGTCCCGATACAGATTCGCTGGTTGTAGTTACACTAACCCTAGCTAATAACGATCAGGAATGGGTCTCTAAAGGCGCATCTCCAGATACACTGGAAGCGGTCATCCAAGCTTTTACAAAGGGATTGGCCATTGCCATGAAGTCATCAGTGACTTAGGAAATACCTACAGGAATATACAAATAGAAAAGCCTCCCAGACTTTAAATGTGTGGGAGGCTTTTTTGATATAAAAAATTTTTCGCTTCTTAACGCAGGGCATCTTCGAGTTCAAGAGAAGCATCGCTGTCCTCATCGCGGTATTTTACAATCAGCGGACAGGCGACATTCAATCCCTGTTCTTGGGCCCAGCCGCCACTCATTGGACGCGTACCCGGTACCACAACGGCTCCCTCAGGGATATCAGCACCTTTACCGAGCACTTCTTCATTAACACAATCATAAACGGGTATCGACTTTGAAAGCGTTACTCCTGGTGCAATCACCGCTCCCTTTTTGACAAGAATCCCCTCAACAATCACTGAACCTGCTCCTATAAAACAATCATCTTCAATTACTACAGGTGATAATCCAACGGGTTCGAGCACGCCTCCAAGTTGTACACCAGCTGACAGGTGCACGTTTTTACCAACTTGTGCACAAGACCCAACTAAAGCATGACTGTCGATCATCGATCCTTCATCCACATAACCGCCGACGTTTACATAAGCCGGAGGCATAATAATAACATTCTCAGCTATATACGCACCACGCCGAACAGATGACCCGCCCGGAACAAGGCGCACGTTTTCATCGGCAGAAAACCGACGTGGGGGCAAATTGTGTTTATCCACAAACCCGTCATAAATACCGGAATACTCGGTATTTTCACCGGCCGAAAAGGAAGCTAAAATAGCTTCTTTAACTTCTCTATTGGCTTCCCAACGGTCGCCCTTTGGCTCCGCTGCACGTACTTCACCAGTTTCCAGTTTATCTAAAATTTCTTCCCAGTTACTATCACTCATCAGTTTTTGAAATAATTTGTTTTGAAATTAATGCTTCCGAAATTCACTAGACTAATTAACTATTTTCTTCATACCAGCGCTGGATCATATTATCCGCATTTTTTAGGATACTGAGATCTTCAACATCATTTTGTGTCAGAGGTGGATGCAGCGTAGCATTTTCTATCCATCCTTTCTCTTTTAACAACACCTTTGCTGGAACAGGGTTGGGACCACTAAATAAAGCATCAGTACATTCTTGCCAAAGTGGAAGCAGTTCAGGACCGCGACCATCCAAACACCAATCCACATATTGATGGGTTTCCTTGGGCCAAACATTCGAAGCCACCGACACAAGCCCATCACATCCCGCCATAGCAAAGAAAGGAAGCAGTCCATCATCACCACTGTAAAACGCAATATCTTCGGCTGTTTTGCGATAGTTTTGATAATCATCAATACTACCACTTGCCTCCTTAACTGCCACAAAGTTAGGATGATCAGCCAGCTCTTTAAGCACCAGTGGACTCATTTTAGTACCCGTCCGTGACGGTACATTATAAAGCATACACTCCTTGTCGGCTGTATCCAACAGTGATCTAAACCATTGCACCTGTCCCCATGGACCTGGCTTGGCGTAGAGCGGCGTTACCAACAGAAATGAATCTACATCAAACTGGTGGCAATATTCAATCCACTCAATCTGGTTACGGAGGTTAAATCCGCCTACCCCAACCATAATAGGCACATCAATATTCAAGCTTGCAGCTGTTTTAACCACCTGCTTTTTATCCTCCAATGGTAGGGCTAATCCTTCGCCCGTACTTCCCAAGACTAACACACCATTACCAGCTTGATCCTGTTTATGGATTAGGGAAGCCAAATTATCCAAATGCAAATCCCCATTTTCTTTCATGGGTGTTACCAGTGCCGTATAAAGTCTTGTATCTATAATACTCATAATTGTTGTTGCATTACGTTATCAAAGATAGTTGAAAGATCATGAAAACCGGGTTCCACATCACCATTGACAAGTTGCTCAGCTGCCCAAATTGCACCCTGGGCAAAGATTTTACGATCATGAGCCTGATGTTTTAAGTGTATGGATTCCGTATCCGTTTTTACTTCTAACTGGTGAATTCCTTTAATATCACCCTTCCGCTCTGAAGTAATCTCTGCTTCTTTACCTAGCCACTCTTCCCATGAGATAGCTGTTCCACTCGGGGCATCCTGCTTATGCTTATGATGGATCTCGTGAATATGAAACTCAGGATGATCGAGCACCGAAGAACTTTGACCAATAATATTCAAACATCGGCGCACAATATTCATCCCCAAACTAAAATTCGAAGCCTGCAGCCATGTAAGATTTTTCTGTTTCAGCTGTTGATCCAACTCTTCCGGCCAGTCATAACCAGTTGTTCCCCACACAGCAGGGGTACCAGCTTCCATCAGTATTTCCATCAACTCATCAGCAGCCGTTCCCGGCACGAACAAAATCGCGGTATCGGCACCTTTAAGCTTAGAAACCGTTGGTTTATTTGTGGAATCAAATGGGCCAACAATTTGATCTTCACCCAGCATTTCAACAACCTTACCACCGGTTTTTCCGATGCCTATAACGGCAAATTTCATACACTTTTACTTTAATTTTAGACACAAAGTGAACGATAAGTATAACCTTTTCAGTGTCTATTTTCATCCATTTGCGCAATTACCCAATTATAATGTAGATTCAGGCTTAATCGTTTAAAAAATCTCAGCTATGTTCACCATATTTGCAGCTCCTGTTTTTACCAACGATGCCGTTGTTTTAGGAATCTTATTAATGATTCTGGCATTTATATTTGTCACCTCAAACAGTGATAATCCCAAGTGGCAAAAGTTTTATACCTTTGTGCCCTCACTGCTGCTCTGTTATTTTATTCCCTCGATATTTAATTCACTCGGATTGATATCAGGAGAAGAGTCGAATCTCTATTTTGTAGCATCACGGTATCTACTGCCGGCAAGTTTAGTTCTCCTAACACTCAGTATTGACTTTAAAGGGATTATCAACTTAGGACCCAAAGCCATTATCATGTTTTTAGCTGGTACGGTAGGTATTATGATTGGCGGTCCACTAGCCCTTATAACGGTAAGTTATTTTGCCCCAGAGATGACAGGGGGAGCAGGACCTGAGGCATTATGGCGCGGGCTTTCAACTATAGCGGGTAGCTGGATTGGTGGAGGTGCAAACCAAACAGCCATGTTTGAAGTTTTTAATCCCAGTGCTGATTTATTTTCAGCCATGGTGACCGTAGATATTATTGTTGCAAACATCTGGCTAGCCTTTCTACTATATGGAGCAGGTATTTCCGAAAAAATTGATGCTTGGTTTAAAGCAGATGCTTCACCCATTACAGCCCTGCGAAAGAAAATTGAAGATTATAAAGCCAGTGTGGCCAAAATTCCTACCCTTGCAGATATCACAACTATCGTAGCGGTTGGGTTTGTGATAACCGCTATTGGACATTTAGGAGCTGATGGTATTGCGCCCTGGATCGGTGAAAACTTTCCACAACTTAGTAATCTCAGCCTCGATTCTCGGTTCTTTTGGATTATTGTTATAGCTACAACGGGTGGGTTAGCACTCTCTTTTACCCGTGCCCGCAAGCTCGAAGGAGCAGGAGCCTCCAAAATTGGAAGCCTATTCCTGTATATACTCGTAGCTACCATTGGAATGAAAATGAACGTACTTGCTATCTTCGAAAGCCCCGGCTTCTTCCTCATTGGGTTGCTCTGGATTATCATCCACGTGGTTATACTGTTTATCGTGGCTAAATTAATTAATGCGCCGTTTTTCTTTATCGCTGTAGGAAGTCAAGCTAATGTTGGTGGAGCTGCTTCGGCCCCTATTGTAGCATCGGCATTTCACCCCGCCCTTGCCCCTGTTGGCGTATTGTTGGCAGTTCTGGGTTACGCTGTAGGTACATATGCGGCCTATCTCTGTGCAATTATGATGCAGTTTGTAAGTTAATCAAACGGCGAAAGTGAGACGTCAAATATTGGCCTTTGTGCGTCTCCACTTTGCCAAATAGCTTACTGATTAAAAGGCACAGATTCCCTATATTTGCACGTCAGTTCTTAATAGCTTTTTCAACTTACCTGCATGCGCATTCTGAAATTTATTGGTGTCTTTTTAGGCACGTTGGTCTTCACCTTTCTTATCGTTTTCGGATTTAATCTGGATGCCTTAAAAACATTGTATAACAACAGTGGTGATCTGCAAGAGGGACAAGAGTGGGTTTCGAAGGCCACCTCACTCAAAGGACTCACCCAATATATTGGAGCTAATCCCCATCATACTACTATTGTCTCTCGATCCGCAACTAATCCAGATACGACTATAGCCTACGGCGCAGACAAACCCCGAACGATGGGTACCCTTTCGAACTTTTTTCTAATCACCACTTATGCTCGACTGGTCGAGGATGGACAAATTAATCCCAATGAATTAATTTCGCTCGAAAAGACAGATCGCTTTCAGCTTCCCTATATCGATGCTTCTCACCATGATGATGCCAAAAATGCACTCAAAACCAAAGAAGCGGTTACTTCCGATGGAAAAGTAAAGCTTAATGAGCTAGTGCAAACTGCCATTATCTACAATGATCTGGCAATATCGGATTTTCTCTATTACAAAGTAGGCCAACAAGCAATATCTGAAACATTTGACTTGCTTCATATTGAATTTACCAATCTCCCACTACCCTTTTCGGGGCTATATATAACTCTGCATCCCGATTTAAGTACCAACCCTTTTGATGCCCATTTTGAGGATCTTTCATCTTTATCCCAAGATAAGTTCAGGAATAAAGTACTGAAAAATGCAGAGCGATTTAGAACAGATGATAATTTTCATCGGCGCGTGACACAACTTTTTGAAAAAGACCAAGGTTTGGGAATTGGATTTAAAGAACGACGAAATATATTGGGGCTTTTCCCAACATCCACTGGACAAGAATTAGCTAAACTCATGATTCAGCTTGAGCAAAATGAGCTTATTTCAATCCCAGTCTCTGAACTTATAAAGGATATTATGGATTGGCCCTACGAGGAAAAGGGATTAAATAATGATTTCAAGTACTACGGTGCTCTCTATGACAGCAGGTTAGGCCTGCTTAACGGTATCGACTACGGGGCTTCTGTTTATTCCGAAGAACCATTTGGGCAAGCAGTATTTTTTGATTCTCTACAAGTTGCTTTCTGGTTTCATATGAGCAGCAATCTCATGCATCAGGATTACCAACAGCGTTTAATGTGGGATCCCGCATTGCGTGAAGCTACGCTTCAAGAAATCAGCAAATAGTATTAACTTTCTTGATAACCGTCTTTACATTACATACAGTTGACATACCAAATTCAGATAAATTGTACGGTCTTTTCAGCTGGTCTTATGTGATTTTACCATGCACTCTTTTATTAATCCCCTGCACTTTTTAGATAATGAATAAATACAAATATCTATACCTATTTTGGCTATTACCTGCCGTTTTCCTTTTTCTAACCCTGCACCAGGGATTGGTTTACTATGGTATTACAGATACGTATGAAAATGGCTCGAGCTATACAGCAGAGGTTGTAGAATTCGAACTAAAACAGATTGCCGCTCAAACCAATGGGTACATCATTTTGCGTTTTACAACAAATGAGAATCAAGAAATAGAGCGCAAACTTTCACTCCCGGTAGAAATGGCCGGCGGCTTACAGGATATCCGGGTTGTACCTATTCGCTACCAACCCGATGCCATGCAAGAAATTGTACTAATGCCCACGTTCGATACACAGAAAAACCTTATTTGGACCAATGCCTTAATGGCGGGTGTTGCCCTACTGCTTACATTTTTTATTGGATTAGCTGCCCATCGGTTTGCTAATAAAAAATTACGCGAACCTAACGAAGAATTAGTTTTCGAACGAATCGACTAATGTGATATGACTCGTCCAGATTCATCCAAAGGAACGCTTTATCTGATTCCCAACACCCTGGGAAAAACTCCAGAAAATAATACGATACCTGATTATGTGCTCAATATCATTCGGCGGATGGAGGTGCTTATTGTAGAAAATGTTCAAACGGCTACACATTATCTTCAATGGGTAGGAGATGCCATTCCCGAGTATGAAATTGAGTTTCTACTCTTGAATAAAAAGACTCCAATCCATGAAATGGCTTCGTTTTTGGATCCCTTGAAAAAAGGAAAGGATGCCGGATTACTCTCCGAGGCCGGATGTCCCGTGGTAGCGGATCCGGGATCGGAACTTATAAAAATGGCCCATGACCAGGAGATTAAGGTACGACCGCTTGTAGGGCCTTCATCTATTTTATTAGCTTTAATGGGATCTGGTTTCAATGGACAGCAATTTACTTTTCACGGCTACCTACCCATCGACAAGAATAAACGACAAAGTGCCATTCAGCAGTTAGAGAATCAGTCTAAATCCTCAGGAGGAACACAAATATTTATGGAGGCTCCGCATCGAAATGATGCAATCATCGAAGACGTTATCCGCTACTGTGAGCCAACTACTCGATTTTGCACGGCTACGAATTTAACGCTGCCCAATGAACAAATAGAGTCCAAAAAAATATCAGAATGGCGAAAAGATGCTGGCGAATCTATCCACAAAGAACCTACAATCTTTCTATTGTACGCTTCTTGAAGATTTCGTCTCAGCCTCACTAAAAAAATTTACCAGTAGGATTAATAAAAAAAGCCTGCTCTTTCACAGAACAGGCTTTATCAGGAAAATAATAATTACAGCTAAATTAGGCTCCCGCTTCTTCTAACATATTTACTATACCATCATAATGGTGCGAGCTTGCCTGATCTTTAGCTGTCCAACCGCGATCATCCATCACGCTCACATCACTGTGGTGTTGAATTAACAGTTGTACGATTGCATCAAAGCCATTGCTGGATGCCCAGTATAAAGCACTTGTCCCACGGTTATCGCGGGTATTTACTTCAGCACCGTGATTTAACAGATATTGAACGACATCCAAATGGCCATGTTTGGCCGCTTTCATCAAGGCTGTTCTATCATGCTCATCACTGGTATTTACATCAGCACCATTCTCTAAATGCTTTTTTACGTTCTCTAAATCTCCGTTTTCTGCTGCTTCTAGAAAGGCGTTTTCTTCCATATTCAAACCTCCTTATTTAGGATTAAAGGTGGGTCACTAAAACCATTGTAAATGTTTGGAAGATCATAGTCAACCCATGGTCAAAAATGATTTAAAAAAACAAAAGAGGACACATTTCTGCATCCCCTTTTTGGACTAAAAATTGAATAAATTCTACTCCAGACCGAGTACATCCACACCTTGTTTAAAAGTTACATCAACCGGGATAGACTGCTCTGATAGTCGATCCAGCGACTCCTGCAGCTGATCGCCCACTGTTCCATACTTTTCAACAAGTGCTTCCACGCCTTCATAATCACCATCCCCCTGCAAGGTGAGAATCTTGTTAGATAGCGAATCAGTTGCTTCGGCAATTTTATCAAAGTTAACACGGTATGTACCATCGGCCTCGTCGAAACTAAAGGCACCTTTTTCTTTGAAATAGTTGAACCGGATGAGATTAGCTTTCCCATGTGCGCTGGAAGATCCAAACCGAATAGAACGAAAAATGCTGGCCATAAACGTTACGTAATTATTTTCGATTGTCCCTTCATCAACTAATCCATCTTTACGAAGCTCCGAAACCATATATAATCCCAACACGTCGGCCTTGCCTTCTTCAATGGCCGAGGCATGTTCTTTAAGCGCCTCTCGAACCGTTCCCATGTCATTAATCGTGTTTTTGATACCAAGTCCGTGAGCCACTTCGTGGAACATCGTATTGCCAAAAAATGCATCGAACGTTAGATATTGACGCTGATCTTCAGCAATAAGTACGTCAGAAATTGGCAACAAAATTTTATCATATTTTGCACGCATTGCATTTTTTAGTTGCAGTCGACGTGTTCCTTTTTCTAGCTGGACTTCTTCATCATTGGGCAAGTTTATAGCTATAGTTTTGGACCCCGCATTTGCATCACCGGCATAATAAACAGCATCATAGGCATTAAGATCAGAATCCCGCCCGGGCGTTTCCTGCTTGTATTCCTCGGCGACAGGCAGCCCTTCCTGGAGGCCGGGCAGTACCTCAGCATATTTCGACAGACGATTGCTCCACTCCTTATCCTTAATCAACACAAAAGTTTCGTGAGCTGCTTTAGATCCAAACAGCTGATCCTCGTAGGTTTCGATGGGACCTATTACCACTTCGATTGTATTATTTTTCATGTCCAGCCACGCCATATCGCTTTCCTGGTATTCATCAGTAAGCAGCGCTTCGGCACGAAGATTCAAATATTTCTTTAGGCCCTCATCCTCGGCTAGCTCAGCTGCTTCTTTAAGTTTATCGGCAGCCAATTTATGCTGGTCAGCAAAAGCCTCGTGATAAGGAATGGCAGTCAACCCACCATCCTGAGTACGTCGCACCAACGTATAAAGATCATCCTTGGCTTCAGAATCCCAATTATCAAATTCTTCTTTAGTCATATCCGGCGGATAAAAATTTGCTCCCTCTGGCTTGGCACCCACATCATCAATAAAAGGTTCATTGCCATTCAACCGATCCCAGGGACCGTAATTTATACGGGCAAACTCTTGCTCTTTTTCTGATACATTATTTAAGAGCGTTTCTCTGTTACCGTAAGCCTCCTCCCAGAAGACCTTATCCATGGCCTTCCCGGCTTCAATAAGCAGCTTTATAATTTCTTTCTGGTTATCAGTAAGCGATGATGAAACATCCGCCGTCAAGGTAAATTCGGTATACTGATTAAGGCGATCATCAATCGATTTCTCGTTATCACTTTGCGTACTTTGGCACCCTGCCAGTAATACGGCCATTGCCAAAACCACTAATATTTTAGATAAAGTAAATTTCATATTCGTTTAATATAGTTTAGTGTTCAGATTTAAGTCTGTTTATTATATTTCTTCTTGGGAAGCATATCTCGTTGTCTAAGTTCGCTCAAAATTAATTCCGTCATATCGCTTTTAAAAGGAAATTCGTACCTGATATCAACAACGTAGGCTTTTACTCTTAATTTTACGACAAAGCTACGACCACTCATTTCATTAAGGGTAATAATAGAAATAGGTTTTTGTAAATATACATATCTCGATGATACCGCCGCCCGATAGGCAATACGTTTTACGGCATCAACATCGAGATCCATATCCATCGGCAAAAATATTTCTGCTACCACCTGACAATCTAAAGCACTGGAATTCGAATTTGATACGGACCTGTTCATTAACTCACTATTGGGAATCGTCACAACGGAATCATCAGGGGTAACAATTCGGCTGGAGCGCAACCCAATGGAGAGCACTTCGCCATAATGCTCGGCCACCTGAATTTTATCTCCCACCTGGAATGGCCGATCCATAATGATGATAAATCCACCAAAGATATTTTTCAGGATGTCCTGTGCAGCAAATCCCACAGCAATACCAATGGATGCCAGCACGGTAATTATCGTACTTAATGGTGGACTAATAATACCAGCGATGATGATATAAAGAGCAAAAGACCAAATAACCAGCCGTACCACCGGTACCATCCGTTTGATACCCAAGCGATAGCTGGTAAATCGTTCTGAAAGATTATCGAGTACTATAACTGTAAATCGATTAAGAAAATAGGTGAGGACCAAAGCAATAATAATAGCCAGTATCCCACCTACTGAAATAAGATTTTCAATCTCCGAAAGTGCCTTACCCGTTTCTTCGCCAACTTGTTCTAAATTAGAACTCGTATCGGCATGAGCAGTATCTAATTTTACGGTATCTATCTGCGTTGAATCAATCTGTACGGGACCAATTATAACAGTCGTATCGGGCTGCTGTGCTACCGTATCTTGAACGGCAGAAAAAGAAACGTCCCCCAATCCAAAAATCAGTATGGGAGCTAGAAATAATATTTTTATAAACCTAACCATGCTCTTATTACCCCAGGTGAATAATATTTCGTTCTTTGAGTACCCTGACAATCTGCCGATACATCAAGTGATTTATGGTATATGAATCATTCTTTTCAACCAGCATGCCACGCGATAGCAATCGATTTAATATCAGCCTGCTTTCCTCAAGCTTAATATTCAATACCATGGCCAATTCCTCATCCAACAACGTGTCGTGCAATACAAAAGCCGCCAATGCAAACAGTACTTCTGGATTTAAATCCTCGATCATCTCTACTGATGTGACCTCCAGCGGCTGTATATAAAAATACGTTTCGTCAAAATCCCGGATCGATCGAATCCAAAAAATCATGGCAATCGAGGGATTCCCTTCGGCCAACTTCATCAACTTTTCAAAATATTCTTCCTTTAAATGCTCCTGTGCCTCCTGCTCCTGATCTTTGAGCTTACGATAAGTGCGCGACTGCACTATTTGATCATCCGGCTCAAAGTATAGCGAATATCCGCTGGCTTGATGCCTGCTCAAAATAACTCTTGTAATCTGTTCTCCATTTAGGGAATCACTTTGGGTAATATGCGATAAGTATTCGCTAATCTGTACAACTTTATCTAAAAATGCCCACGCGTACCGCGAACAACTGACTATCCAGAAAATATGTTCTCGCGTTTCAGAGATTAGATACGATAATTTCTCAATAGCTTTGAACCCATTAATTTGTCGTACAAAACAATTTTGTATCGACTCTAAGGCTACTACTTGTCGTTTATCGGATTCTTTAATAGCTGTCACCAGCTCCTCGATAGTCTTGGGAGATTCGAAACCCAAAACCGGTCCCACCATGTTTACAAGCTGATCTTCTTGCCAAATTGTTTTGGCAAAATCAATACTTATAACCTGTTCTTCCTCAAGCTCCGAATTCACTATTAAATTTATGAACGATGATTTTCCACTACCCTTTTCTCCCACAATAGCAAAATTAGTAGGGAACTTGTTCTGCCACTGTTCATACGCCTTTTTGAAAACTAATGTCGATTCCTGGACTGGCTCAAAAAATTGCTTGTCAGCCAACGATTGAAAATCAAACAGCCGCCGATAAATATAAGGCAGCTCTTTCATCTTGCTATCAGTCTCCGATAAATACGTAGCTATATCTGCCCGCTTCCCCTCCTGCATTTTTTCCTCTTTGAATCCCAAAAAGGATTTAAGATCAGTAATATATTTGTTTCCCTTTTTCAAGATAAATCGGCTCCACAGCATCAACCGATCCTGCACTCGTGCCCAACGCGAATCTAACACAGTATGCCAGTCTTGGGTTTTCTCTTTAACTGCATATTTAGCATTCACCCGCTGAAGCTGTTTCGAATCCCCCTCATGCAACAACATCAACAATGAAGAAAAGAAGGTATCCTTCCCGTCTTCAATAACATCCGAAAGCTGCTTCCACTTCTCATCTGCCTGCTTATTCAATTCATGAACTTTGGCCAAAATCCGCTGTAGTGCTTCACGGACCACCTTCTGCGGATCGTCCTTCGCCTCCTCCTCAATATCCTCCTCGGGGGCCTCAAGAGCAGAATCAATATTAACTGAGATTATTTTTTTTATCTCAATAATCTCTTCCAAGTTCTGAGATAAAAACTCCCCGTACTGCTGGTTATCGGGCAGTAGCGGATTCATAAATAATTCTCTGAGGGCCCGCATAACTAACTGTCGCCACTCAACTTCCTCCTGGTTTACCTTGGGTGGATTTTTATCTAGATCGGCGTCAAAAACCAGTTGTGCATCCTCGGGAAATTGTCCAACACTTAACAGCAGATCCTCAAACAAGTGTTCGGTTTTTTCCGACAGGATATTTTTATCCAGTAGTTTTTGAATGGGCTCAATCAATTGGTCTTCAACAAAGGTCGTGAGTGTTTTATTTAACGATTTCAAATCCTTGATCGAATCCTCTTTGCTAATTTCATCAATCGACGTTTGGAGATCTTCTGAAAGCTCTTTGAGCGGGTTCCTCAGTGATTCCCGGAAAATATCATCAAACGTATCCTTAAATTTTAAAACCTGTTCATTAATTTCTGTTCGTAAATTTAAAAACTGAACAACGTCCTTGGTGCGTTCAAAAAAGAGACTCTGTACCTGTTCCCATTGTTCCTGGTGCTTTTGAAACTGTAATTGTAATTTTTCCTTCTTCTGCACTATGTTTTCAGTCTCAAAGAGTAGAGCCCGTCGTTCCAGCGTTCCAACTGTTTCAATTTCGTCGACAATTTGTGACTGCTTTGCCGATAGTTTCTGCTCAATGTTTTGCAGTAACTCATTTTTTCGGGTCTCCAGCTTATCCTTTTGATCCGAAACAAATGCACCCAAATCCAGCTCCTTTTGCTGATCACCCTCTCCAACCAGTAGCTCTTCGATCTCCCTTATGATATCCAGCTGTACTCGTTCTAGGGTGTGTCCCCATTCCAAAACATACTTTGCTTCCAACAATTCAAAACTTACCGTCCGACCTACCGGAATTTCTTGTTTCCATTTCGGATATGTCTTTTTCTTACCTCCAAAAACCCCTTTAATAAACTGGGCAGCCCTAAAACCAAATCCAGCGACTCCACGATATGCCCTTTTTCCTCGTTTTAGCACTGCCACCCAAGCAGAATCATCCTGCTGTACTAAAAATCGTTCTTCCTTCTGCTTCCAAACGTCAACTTCTGGAAATACCTCAGCAACTCTTTCAGCGGATGATAAATACCTATCTAAAATGCTATCACGCTCTTCATTGGATAGCGTATCCTCAATATTTTTCAAGACTCCCGGAAATCCCCGCTTAATAATATTCTCTGTCTCATACTTACGTTCTATCGCCGAAAAATATCGCAACAATTGTTGATAGGCATTGAAACGTACCTCAATATACTGGGCAAGAGTTGCCTGCAAGTCTTCCGCAATACACTGCTGTAGCTTTTCTCTAAATTCTTGACGTTTCAATAGAAATACCTTGGTTTATTTTCTTTTAGCATAATTTGATTAAAATATGATGAAATACAAATAAATACCTCCCGTTAATTCATGAGAGTCATTGAGATAATCCTCTTTTATTCTTGAGCAAATATTAGTTAATTTCGATCAAAATATTCTTCAGCATTACAATGAAATGTAAGGTGATCAATCCCATTTTAAAATATTTGCAATCTCCTTCAAAATGCGGTCAATTTTGGTCACTATTGGCAACCTGTCTTTTTTCAATATTAAGTATTGCCCAACCCCTGCAGGCGCAAGACAATTCACTACAAATGGTAACCACCGCTGAGCGAAGCGATGGCAAAGGGCAAGTTATCCGGTTTCATCTAAGTCAGCCGGTAGACTCGTTTCAGGTGTATCAACCCGATGCAGATCTGATACAGATGACCCTTTACCAAGATAATATTGATACCACCGATATAAATTTACCCAATATATCCTCTGCTTTTGATGAAATTAGTTTTTATGATATTCCTGCCGGTATAGGTGTAGACATATATATTACGGAAGACAAGTTTTATGATGGTAAAGCCTATCATGATGGAAATAGTAGTGATTTATTACTCGGACTAACGGAAGTTGATAAAACTGAGTTAGAGTACCTTACTAAAGATACGGAGCCGATCATCTGGTCAAGTTTTACCATCACGGAAAGAAATTTATTGGAGGGTAACGGAAATAGGGCTGCCAGCAGTGAAAACACCGAGTATTCCCAAACAAGGAATAAAATGAAGTTTGACGTGGTCGTCATTGATCCCGGTCACGGTGGCCATGATCCCGGTTCAATTGGCCATAGAAATGTTAAAGAAAAGGACATTGTGCTCGACATCGCCAAAAAGGTTGGGGGTTACATAAATGAGTATATGCCTGATGTAAAGGTCGTCTACACCCGCGAAACGGATAAGTTTATTGAACTTGAGGAACGTGGGAGTATTGCCAATGAGGCTGAAGGAGATCTGTTTATATCGATACACTGTAATTCTCATTCATCACGCCAGCCCTATGGTGCTGAACTCTACTTTTTAGGGCTCGAACGTAGTGAATCTGCTCTTGAGGTAATGAAGCGCGAAAACCGCGTCGTCCGGTCCAATAATGATACTGAGCAACGGGAACTGAGTCAGGAAGAACTTTTAGTATATGAATTAGCCAACAGCAGTTATATAGCCACCAGCGAACAAATAGCCGGTATGATGGAGTATCAGTTTGACGAACGAGCCCAGCGCCATTCTCGCGGTGTAAAGCAGGGGCGCTTTGTGGTATTATATCACGCCTCCATGCCTGCTGTTCTCGTTGAAACCGGCTTCATCAGCAATCCCAGTGAAGCTCGTTATTTAACATCAGAACGGGGGCAGGCATATACGGCTTCAGCTATTTTTAGAGCCATCAGAAATTATAAGGAAGAGAACGGAAATCAATAACAAGAAATTAATTATACTTTGAATCCACTGATTATTGGCGTTGCTGGAGGCAGCGGATCTGGTAAAACAACCGTAATACAACATATTATTGATGTTATCGGTGAAGATGATATCCTCCTAATCCAACATGATTCCTATTACCGAGATCTGAAGCATTTATCATTTGAGGAACGTACCAAACAAAATTTTGACCATCCCTCTTCGCTCGAAACTGAATTGATGATTCGACATATTGAAGCACTTAAAGAGGGCTATCAGGTTGAGATTCCGATTTATGATTTCACCAAACATATACGTAAAGAGGAAACTCGATTGGGTGAACCAAAACAGATTATCTTAGTTGATGGTATTTTGGTATTTACCGAAAAAGAATTGCGTGATCTCATGAATATCAAACTCTATGTTGATACAGATGATGATATTCGACTGCTGCGACGTATTCAAAGGGATATTGTGGAGCGCGATCGGGAACTCGAGCACGTGTTATCACAATACCAAAAATACGTCCGCCCCATGCACCTTGAATTTGTGGAACCTACGAAGCGCTATGCTGATATTATTATTCCACATGGTGGCGAAAATAAAGTAGCCCTCGATATGGTAAATGCCCTAATCCAAGATCGACTTAACAATTCTTCGCATATTTCTGAAGGAGAAAGCGAATCTGTTTCTGAATAATTTTGTTGTTCCAGGTAAACAAACAATGCGATTAAAGAATAACCATACATTTTTATGGAAATTAACGAAAAGATAGCCGTAGTCACCGGTGCGAGCAGTGGTATTGGGATTGATTTTAGTAAAGCCCTTATCGAGAAAGGAGCCACTGTTTACGGGTTGGCCCGTAGTACCGACAAGCTCCATAAGGTGCGGCAAGAACTCGGGGAAAAGTTTAAGCCAGTCACCATGGATATCACCGATCATGATGGTATTGAACAGTGGGTTAAAAAGACTTTTTCGAGCAAGCAACAACCAGACATCCTGATAAATAATGCAGGTTTAGGTCGTTTTGGAGATATTGACGCACTTCCATTGGATGAATGGGAAGCCATGGTTCAGACCAATCTTTCTGGCACATTCTATATGACCCGCCAGATTGTCCCCCTAATGAAAAACACTGATTCTGTTTGTCATATCATTAACATTGCCTCTATTGCTGGTAAGATTGGAAACCCTAAGATGACCGGATATAATGCCTCAAAATTTGGCGTACGTGGTTTTAGCGAAGCACTTTTCAAAGAAGTGCGATACGATGGTATTAAAGTTACATGCTTTTATCCAGGCTCTATTGCAACTAACTTTTTTGGTGATAAAGAAGCCGATACTCACGACAATATGATGCAACCTGATGAGGTAGCCCAAGTTCTGATAAATGTACTTGAGACCCCCGATAACTTCCTGATTAACGATATTACAATGCGGCCATTAAATCCCAAAGCACCGGAAAATCAATAAATGAAGTGGTTTACTCCTGTTTGTATCTTGCTGTTGTTTTCTTTCTATAGCTGTTCCAATGACCCCACTAAACCCAGCCAGCTAATTGAAGAGGACAAATATATCGATTTAATGGTTGAGCTACAGCTCGTACGATCTTACGGGGAAACAAATTCGCTGGATAGCCTAACGGTTGACTCGCTGACTGATGAGGTTTTTCAAAAATATGAAACTGATGATTCTGTTTTTGTTCAGAGTCATAACTACTACCAACAATTTCCAGAAAAACAGGAAAAAAGAATTGAAAAAGCAATTGAGCGTCTAAAAATGGATCAAGTATCAGACTCTACTAACAAAGATACCACAACAAATTAAACTACTAGTTCTTCCAATTATATTGCTCCCCTTTGATAATTAGTTTTTGTTCGCGAACTAAATAACTGAGTAACCGTTTGGTTCGGGCTTTATCCCAACCGGTTTGTACCACTATCTCACTAAAAGATAGCGAATCTTCTTTGAGTATCTTTTTAACTTGGAAAATTTCATCCTTTGATATTGAGAAGTTGGTTTCATTGGCATTCAGACAATTATCACAATGTCCGCAGGGTTTAATATCCTCTTCACCAAAATAATGACGAATATAAACTTCACGACAATTTTCAGTTGAAATATAGCCTATCATATACTCAAGCTTTTGCAACAAATTATCCCGGTGCTTCTCTAGTTCAGCCGTACTTAGTGATAAATTAGATTGACGTTCCTCCATCAGTTTAATTAACGGTAACTCCCCGATAGATTCGTACTTTAATATATGATCGCGATCCTGTAAAACCTGTAACCCCTTTTTAACAGCATTTGCCGATACCCCCAACTTTCTTTGAATGTAATCAAATTCCAGATATTTCATTTTTCCAAATGCCTCTCCACCAAACTGACGAAAAAGAATATCTAAAAATTCTGCTTTCTGTTGATTTGCCAACCCACTAATCTTATCGTGGATATAATCTTGGCTTACAATAAAATGAACTCCAATCTGCGGACTTATATGCTCAACCATTTCAATAATACCCAGTTGTCCCAGCACATCCAGTGCAGTATGCACTTTTCGATTAGAAAGTCCCGAACGCTTCTGAAGTGCTTGTACTGATACCTCCTCACGCTCTTCCATTTCAGATCCCACGGCTAAATTCAGCTCATCACAAAGTACATCATACACCTTCTGTAACTCTTCCTTACCGGGATAAGAATCCTTAATTCTTTTTTCTGCAATGGTGGCATCGGATTCTTTAAATAACAATATGGGGAAACTCTCTTCTCCATCTCGACCCGCCCTACCTGCCTCCTGATAGTATGATTCAAGCGAATAGGGCATCTCATAATGGATCACATAGCGACAGTCGCTTTTGTCAATACCCATCCCAAAAGCATTTGTAGCAACTACTAGCGGGGTCGTTCCATCAATCCACTCCTGCTGTATTTGTTGCCGGTCAGCTGAATCTACCCCCGCATGATAAGCTTTCGTTTTGATACCCAGCTTGCGTTCAATCTTCTGGGATAGCTGCTCACAGTTGCGCCGGGTCCCTCCATAAATTAATCCAGATCCTTTGGGTGAAGCCTGCTGTACGGCCTTAAAAAGCTTTTGATCTTTTTTTTGAGTTTCAACAACCCACCATTTAAGATTCGGCCGATCAAACCCCTTGGAAACGATTACAGCATCTTTCAATCCCAAACTCTTTTGGATATCATCACGTACCTCTGGTGTTGCTGTAGCCGTCAATGCAATCCAGGTTACTTCATCGGCAATATCTTCCAAAGCGGGTCGAATTTTTCGATAGCTCGGTCTAAAATCATGTCCCCACTCCGAAATACAATGTGCTTCATCAATAGCAATGAGATCAATATTCAATTTGGACATTTCCGCTTCCCAAAGCGTTGTTTCAAGGCGCTCGGGTGAACAATAAAGCAAATCATACATCCCATTGCGAGCATTCGCAAAACGCTGTTCAATCTCCCAAGAGGAGATCGTACTATTTACAAACGTAGCAGAGATCCCACGATCGTTAAGCTGCTCAACCTGATCTTGCATTAAAGCCACTAACGGTGAAATTACAATCGTCAATCCATCCAAGACCGTGGCCGGTACTTGATAGCAGAGTGACTTACCCCCACCGGTAGGAAAAAGAACCATGGTATTTTTGCCATCCAATACTGCCTGAATAACTTTATCCTGTCCCAGTCGGAACGAAGGGAATCCCCAGTATTTTTCCAGGGATTGTTGAGCTTTTTCAAACAGATTGGATTCCATTATAACAACAGGATATAATTCTTTTCAGTTAACTTCAGCATATTAAAGCAAATAAAAAAGGTGCAGATCAAATGACCTGCACCCTAAATACTGATCCCTCTTAATTCAGTTATGATTCTGTCCCGGTAAGCGTTGCTTTCACATAATTGCGACGCATTTCGGCAATAGCAGAAATGGAAATTCCTTTTGGACATACAGCCTCACATTCAGCATAATTAGAACAATCGCCGAATCCTTCCTCTTCCATCTGCTCAACCATAGCTACTGTTCGTTTCTTACGCTCGGGTTCACCCTGAGGCAATCGATTCAAGTGAGCCAATTTTGCACCCGTAAACAGCGAAGCTGAAGAATTTGGACAAGCGGCCACACAAGCACCGCATCCAATGCAAGTTGCATAATCGAAAGCAGTATCTGCCACTTCCTTATCAATGGGAATGGAATTTGCATCCGGTGCTGCACCCGTTCTAACAGAAACATAGCCACCAGCTTCTACAATACGATCAAAAGCTGAACGGTCAACGACCAAATCTTTAATGACCGGAAATGCTTGAGCACGAAACGGCTCAATAACAATTGTATCACCATCACTGAAGTTCCGCATGTGCAGCTGGCAGGTACAGGTCATATCTTTCGGCCCATGAGCCTGACCGTTAATCACCAGGTTGCAAGAGCCACATATTCCCTCACGACAATCGTAATCAAATTCAATGGGTTCTTCTTTACCTTCAGCAACAATCTCCTCGTTAAGGACATCAAGCATCTCCAAAAAAGACATATGCTCACTAACCTTATCGAGGGTATAATCAACCAATTTACCCGGTTGATTGGGCCCGTCTTGTCGCCAAATCTTTAGATGTATGGTAAATGTATCAGACATAATTTTCTATCTATAAATTGAACACAGATAAAGCGGCTGATGCAGGTTCCACAAATGTGACTCTGTGGGAATTATGCGATCAGTATAATCCGCACTCTTTTATTTATAACTGCGCTGCTTCAGTTCTACAAATTCAAATTCCAGATCTTCTTTATGCAGCTCTTCTTCCAATTCGCCATTCACGCCTTGGAATTCCCAAGCTGCTACATATGAATATTCTTCATCATTGCGGAGTGCTTCACCTTCTTCAGATTGATGTTCCTCCCGAAGGTGACAACCACACGATTCGTCGCGATGCAGGGCATCTTTAGCCATCAGCTCACCAAGTTCAAGGAAATCAGCCACACGTCCGGCAAATTCAAGATATTTGTTATAATTGGACGATTCACCTGGAACGCGAACATTGTTCCAGAACTCTTCACGAAGATCCTGAATTTCTTTGATCGCTTCTTTTAGGCCTTCTTCACTTCGCGAAATTCCAACTTTGTCCCACATAATTTGTCCCAATTCACGGTGGAACTCAATGACACTTTTATCGCCATCCACTTCAAAGAGCTTATCAATACTTTCCTGAGCATTGTTGGTGGCTTCATCAAAAGCTTTGTTTTCCTTACTGACCTCGTCGAGTTCCGCATCGGCTATATAATTGCCAATGGTATAAGGAATAATAAAGTACCCATCAGAAAGACCTTGCATAAGTGCGCTTGCCCCAAGTCGATTCGCACCATG
>JBEPWP010000005.1:0-20499 GCA_041642355.1 Fodinibius sp.
TAGCTCGATTGTTGGAGTCAAATCGGGGCCGTAACCCATGCCCGATACAGCTACGCGCAGCGGCATCATCACCGGACCAAAACCAACATCGTACTCTTCGATCACTTCTTTGATCTTGTCTTTCAGCGTCTTGGCTTCAAACTCATCCTCGTCGAGCTCTTCGATTTTCTCGACATAAGCTTCGAGTAGCTCAGCGCTGTTATCCTTCCACTTTTTGGCCGCCTTATCTTCGTACTCTTCGGGATCCTCAAAGAAAAAGCGTCCCATGGTTACAAAATCCTCGATCTTACTCACCCGTTCTTTCATCAACGGAATAATCTGCTTCATGTATTCCTCATCGGGATCAAGATCGTGCTCTTTAGCAATATCCTGCACACGCGGCCATAATTCGTCGGCCGATTTCTCGCGCAGATAATGCTCGTTGTACCAAATAAGCTTTTTGTAATCGAATACCGCACCGCCTTTACTCACGCGATCCAGTGAGAACATATCGCAAAGCTCATCAAGCGAATGGATCTCCGAATCATCACCGGGACTCCATCCCAGATACGCCAAGAAATTCACCAATGCTTCAGGCTCAAAATCCTGATCGATATAATCTTTTGTATTAATGGGGATACCCTCAGTCTCAGCTTTCCGCTTAGAGAGTTTCCCACCGCTCGGCGACATAATCAACGGCAAGTGTGCCATCTTGGGCGGCTCCCAACCAAAGTATTCGTACATCAATATGTGCTTGGGCGTACTGCTTAGCCATTCTTCTCCACGGATGACGTGTGAAATTTCCATCAGGTGATCATCTACCACATTTGCAAGATGATAGGTCGGCATACCGTCTGATTTGAGTAACACCTGATCATCAAGTCCCTTGCTTTCAAAGGATACAAAACCGCGCACTTCATCTTCAAAGCGAATGGTTTCACGACGCGGGACTTTCAGCCGAATCACATACTCTTCGCCTTCTTCCAGCTTGCGCTCGACTTCCTCTTCGGGAAGGGTGAGACTGTTTTTCATCGACATGCGGGTAATGGCGTCATATTTGGGCGACGGATTTCCGGATTTCTTCAGTCGCTCCCGCATCTGATCAAGTTCTTCCGTAGTATCAAAAGCGTAGTATGCATTGCCCTGCTCTACGAGTTGTTCGGCGTATTGCTCATACATATCCTTGCGCTCACTCTGGCGATACGGTCCTACATCACCGGAATTTTCGGGACCTTCATCAACTTCCATACCCGCCCATTTCAACGAGCGATGAATATCTTCTTCGGCTCCTTCTACATAGCGAACCTGATCGGTGTCTTCAATGCGGAGCACAAAAGTGCCGTCATTTCCTTTGGCAAATAAATAATTATACAGAGCCGTTCGCAGTCCACCGATATGCAATAACCCCGTGGGCGAAGGCGCAAAACGTACGCGTACATTACCTTCCATAAATCTGGCTGATTGGTTTAAAAATAATTTCTTGTTCAATGCGCCGAAAAATAAGGCTTATAGGGCACTTGTGCTAATCGCAACCAGTGATGAGTAATGAGTGGGCGGGAATTTTTAATTCTTAATTTTTAATTCTTAATTCCATCCATAGTATTAATAATCTCAGTGCTCTAAGTACCTTAGTGGTAAAAAAATGAAGCTTGCTCTTTTAACACCTCAATTTGCGCCCAACCTTTACGATCTTACCATCATGCTGCAGGCCGACCATATCATTTTACAGGATGTGGAACGCTGGTCGCGCAAGAGCAGAACTCACCGCGCCCAGATTCGCACACCCGAAGGTACCCAATGGATTAACATCCCGATCCGTACCGAAGACCGGAAAAAAGCGATCAAAGATGTGCGCATAGATCATTCCGAGGACTGGGTTTCGCCCTTATTACGCACACTGGAATACAATTATCGCAACAGCATTTATTACGATTTCTACGAACCGGAAATCAAAGCCGACTGGGAATCAGCTTATGATTATACCTATCTGATGGAATTCATTCTCTATATCCAAAAGCGGCTGTTTCGCTTTACGGATATCAATATTGAGTACGAATTTGCCAGTGAACTTTCGGATTATGATTCCAACCCTGATATTCTGATGCAAAATTTAAAAGCAGATACTCTTTTCCAGGAACATGACAGCCGCCACTACCTACGTCAGGCTGAACACAAAAGTGAACCCGACTTTAAGCACCCAACATATCACCAGCATTTTGAAGGTTTTGAACCATGGTGCTGTATGTTAGATGTGCTTCTTCAGTTTGGCCCGGAAAGTTTTCGAATAACGGACCAACTTGTTGAAAAGGTTGAAGATTGAATGTTAAAAGTTTACTCTTAAAAAACGTTCAACATTTAACGTTCTAACATTTAACCGTAAGATGGACTGCCAAAAACATCATTTTTCTCTTCCTGACGATCGTCATTACATCAATTGCTCGTTTCTTTCTCCCCTATTAAAATCGGTGGAAGAAGCAGGTATTAAGGGTATCAGAAGTAAAAATCTTCCGTGGCAAACAACGCCCCATCACTTTTTTGAGGACAGCAATACCCTTCGATCATTGTTTGCGAAGCTCGTACATGCTCCCAATGCCTCAGATATCGCAATTATGCCGTCCGTTTCGTACGGACTGGCAACGGTAGCCAAAAATATCGATCCAGACAAGGGAAATGCGATTGTAATTGCTGGTGAACAATTTCCCAGTAACGTGTATGCCTGGAAACGGTTTTGCAAAGACCATGACTGTCAAATAAAGGTTGTCGACCCACCGAAAGGATTTAGCAATCGGGGCCAACAGTGGAATAAGCGTATTTTAGATGCCATCGATACAGATACACTGTTGGTTGCCCTTGGCAATGTCCACTGGACCGACGGTACGTGGTTTGATCTAAAAACAATTGGTGCCCAAACACGGAATAACGATGCCTATTTTGTAATCGACGGCACGCAATCTGTTGGAGCGTTACCGATTGACGTGCAAGAAATTCAAGCTGATGCCCTGATCTGTGCCGGCTACAAATGGCTGATGGGTCCATATGCTATGGGACTGGGATATTTTGGTCCACGCCTACAAGATGGGATTCCACTGGAAGAAGGTTGGATTGTGCGCAAAAACAGTGAAGATTTCAGCGCATTGGTAGATTATGAAGATGACTACCAGCCGGGCGCCGTACGTTTTGACATGGGCGAACGAAGTAATTTTATTTTGGTACCTATGATGATTGAAGCACTCAAACAAATTCTGGATTGGAAGCCTGAACATATCCAAACGTATTGCGAGCAGATCACGACAAAATTGGTAGAAGGTTTACCCAACCACGGATATCAGATTGAGGACCCGGAGTGGAGAGCCGGACACATGTTTGGTATCCGGCTGCCAGGGTCTGTATCCCTAAAAAAACTACAGCAACAACTGGATGAACATAATATTTACGTTTCGGTGCGGGGCTCGGCAGTGCGTATTTCGCCAAATGTTTATAATGATGAGAAAGATATTGCTATGTTATATGATGTTCTTAAAGATGTTGCAGGGGATGTATAACGGATAACGCTTGAATTGGAGATAAGATATGGCTGAAAAAAAACCGAATGAATCAACGCCCAACTATAAAATTGTCTTTGTCATTGGCATACTTTACATCATCCTGCTGGGGCTGTTTACGTACTTTTTTAACTTTCCTATTTGATCGATATGCACTGGATTGACTGGCTTGTTCTTATCGCATTTTTGGGATATACCATCTGGGACGGCACCCGTCACGGCAAGGAGAGCAAAAATATTGAGGGCTTTTTCCTGGCTAACCGCTCCATGCCATGGTGGGCAATGGGCCTTTCGGTGATGGCTACGCAAGCTTCGGCGATAACGTTTATCGGTACAACCGGTCAGGCCTACGTTGAAGATATGAAGTTTGTGCAGATCTACCTGGCTGTGCCTTTTGCCATGATTATTCTCTGTATGACACTGGTTCCGTTCTTTAACAGGCTGCAGAATTTTAGTGCCTATGAGGTTTTAGAAGAACGGTTTGGACTTTCTACACGACTTTTTACCAGCTTCCTTTTTCTGATGTCACGCGGGCTTGGACTGGGGATTATTATCGCTGCCCCGGCATATGTGCTTGCCATTCTACTTAACCTGCCACTTTCCACAACCATCCTGATTATCGGGATTACTGCTACGCTTTATACCATGGTTGGGGGCATCAGTGGCGTTATCCGTACCGACGTAAAACAGATGGCGGTAATGATGTTCGGGTTGGCGTTTTGTTTTTACTGGATTCACTATCAACTTCCGCCTGAGGTAGATTTCAGCGATTCGATATACCTTGCTGGTACGCTCGGTAAGCTCGATGCGCTGGACATCAGCTTTGATATCAGTGAGAAGTATAATATTTGGACGGGCGTTTTTGCGGCACTCTTTTTGATGCTTTCCTATTTTGGCACTGATCAAAGTCAAGTTCAACGATATTTGACGGCAAAATCGCTAAACGACGCCCGCAAGTCACTTTTACTTTCGGCTTATGCCAAGGTACCCATGCAATTTTTTATCCTATTGCTGGGGGTCATGCTCTATGTATTCTACATTTTTGGATCTGCCCCGATCACCTTCCATAGCACTGATCCCGTAGCGGAAGCAGAACAAACACAGATAGCGGGTGAAATGCTCCAAAAAGAATATCAAGCCACATATCTAAATCGTAAAGAAGCAGCACTTGCATTACTTGATAATAGGACTTCCGAAAATGCCGAAGCTTTTCGCAAGGCGGACCAACACCTTAATGACGTTCGGGAATCGGAACTTGAACGACAGGAGGAAATAACCGAGTCCAGCAGAAACGACACCAACTATATTCTGCCCTATTTTATTCTTAATGAAATTCCCATCGGTATTATCGGGCTAATTGTAGCCGGTATTTTTGCAGCAGCCCTTTCGAGTATCGACAGTGAGCTTAATGCCCTTGCCACCATCTCAATTGTGGATTGGTATAAACGATTAGACTCGGAAGATCGGAGTGCAAAATGGTATCTGAGGTCTTCACGATTTACAACTGTACTATGGGGATTGCTAGCCACCGGAGCGGCACTGGCCCTAGGCGAAACTCGTTCTATTATTGAATTGGTCAACAAAGTCGGCAGCTATTTTTATGGTTCTATTCTGGGCGTGTTCGTTCTGTTGCTCTGGGTAAAACGTGCGAATGGTGTGGGGGCTTTAACAGGACTTATCTCTGGAATGGTTACCGTCTTTTTCTTTGATCGCCTTTTTGAACATCCCGAAACAGGCAACTGGCAACTCATCTTGCCCTGGCAAAAAATGCCTGAAGGTTTTACCAAAGCCATTGAATATTTGTGGTTGAATCCGGTAGGAACTACGGTGGTTGTAATTGTGGGTGTTGCTGTAAGTATGTTTTGGGATCAGATCAGTGACAAATCTTTACACTGATAATTTCCACTTGTAACATCAATTCAATAAAAAAAGCCCCGGCTACAAACCGAGGCTTTTTAAAAACGATAAAAAATTAGATGCTATTGTTTTTTAGTCATCCGGATTAAGAATGTTGTCAATCCGCACTTCCACATCTGCCAGATGTGCCCCCGTAGCGCGATCACTCACGCGGTTCTTGGTGTTTTGCACATCATCAAGCAAAATTTGCAGCTGATTTCGAACAATAGGTCGAATATCTGACTGGCTTACATTTACATCCGTCCAACCAAGGAAATCCTTGAAGGCATTCGGGACACTTGGGAGCTCCTCATTCATCAGATGCTCCATTCGCTCGAGATAGGCTCGTTGCAGGTTGCGTCGATGCACATTAATAGCGCTATTATCATTAAGCTCTGACCAGATACCATTACGTACATCATCCATCATTTCGAAAGCATCGTACGTATCTTCTGATGATCGCGCGTCAAACTCGATAAGTCGAGCTATACGCTGTGGATCAGTTAGATCGTTCAGTACGCTTACTTGTGCACTTCGCATATCATCGACTACCGTAGATTGATTTATCCGATCAAGGATATCTTCCTGCAGCAACCAGTCAGGAGTCATAAAACCATAATCGATAAGGAAATCCATGGCCCGCTGCTGCGTTTCTTCGGGCACAAAGGTATAAACAGGACCCTCTTGATTATAGGTTTTGTGATCTTCATATACACCGCCTACGTTTTTCGTGACGTGTCCCATATAACGATTCCACTGGGCAACAACATTGTTATAAAGCTCTTCGAGTTCAGCAAAGTCTGCCCCATCACGCTCGGTCCATTCAACTAAGTTAGAAGTGATGCGTTTTAAGTTTGCTATGCCAAGCTCGCTGGCTTTCATGGCATCGTTTCCGAGATCCTCATTCTGTGAACGGGGATCAATCTTGTTGCCGGTTTGCTGTCCATAGAAGTAACGAGGATCATCAGCTCGTTCTCTGGTCCACTCGTTAAGTTTAGCTACTTTTTCCTCTTCACTCATATCCTCGGGGAACCACGTGTAGCCCCACTTGATAGACCACTTGTCATATTCACCAACAGCGGGATGAAAATCCTCTACTCCATCACCCGGCTGTGCAATGTAGTTAAAACGAGCATAGTCCATAATGGATGGTGCCGTTCCGTGTTTCTCAGTAAATGTTGGTGATCGAAGAGAGTCAACCGGATACGCATGGCTTGATCCGTAGTTGTGCGGTAAGCCAATAGTGTGACCAACCTCGTGGGCAGAGACAAACCGAATAAGTTCGCCCATCACTTCGTCTTCAAATTGTACCGCTCGCGCGTCGGGATTGACTGCAGCCGTTTGTATAAAGTACCAGTTACGGAGCAGATTCATAACATTGTGATACCAACCGATGTCGCTTTCCAGAATTTGTCCAGTGCGCGGATCGTGAACATGCGGTCCGTAGGCATTCTGGATATCCGAAGCAAAATATCGGATTACCGAGTAGCGAACATCTTCGGGACTCCATTCGGGGTTTTCTTCTTTAGAGGGCGGATCTTTTGCAATAATTGCATTCTTAAATCCGGCCGCCTCAAATGCCTTTTGCCAATCTTCAACGCCCTGCTTCAAATAAGGACGCCATTTCTTGGGCGTTGCAGGATCAATATAATACACAATTGGATTTTCCGGCTCTACAAGCTCTCCATCCAAGTAAGCTTCTTTATCACTGGGTACCAGCTTATAGCGAGTGATGTACTGTACTTCGTTTGCCTTGTGTCGCTCAGTGCCGTAATCAGTTTGCTGAACACTGAAGTATCCTACCCGTTGATCGTAAGAACGCGTTTCCCATTCCTCTTCAGGTAACAGTACCATGCTATGATTAATCTCCATAGAAATCGTTCCCGTTGAAGAACTGGACGGTGGATTCGCAGCATCATAGGTCATCCAACTTCGTGCCTCAACATTTTCTGGATAACTGTTGATATGCTCAATAAAAGAACGTTCGGCATCGAGTCGTCTTACCCCATACTGTTCACGCTGACTGCTTTGCAAGCCAAGTGCGGGAATATCACTGTTATATAATTTCGTTACGTCAATAACTACTCCGGCAGAATCCTTCCCAAGTGATTTAACGTTGAAAGAGGCAATAATGGGCTCAAAATTTGAGTTTTGAACCGCCTCGTAAACCGGCAGTGAATCGCTGGCTACATTTTCATAAGAAACGTGCCGCAACAGCACCTTGTCATCTTTCTTTTGCCAACGCACAACCTGCGTGTTTAGCTTTTCGCCGCCGTAGCCAATTTCGTCTTGCGTTTCAGCAATACGAGAAACAAGCAACATCTCGCGACTCAATAGCGTATCAGGAATTTCATAAAAGTAATCTTTATCGATTTTATGCACATCAAATAATCCTGAATCAGTTTTGGCCTTATCAGTGATAACTTCACTGTACGGCTTAATACCATTATCTGATTCTGGGGATGGCGATCCACCGCTTTTTGATTTGTCTTGAGCACTTTGAGTACTGGCGCATGCTCCTAACAAACCGGCACACAACACCACGATACTCAACCGCTTCAAATCCTTGAAGATAGAATAACTCATAGATGGTTTTTTAGTTTAATGTTAATTATTAAGGTCTCTTAAAGTGAGAGCTGTAGTGAAATGAATCAACTATAATTCATTAAATAGTTGTAAAAAGATATCAACCAAAAATACTTACGTACACTTGCTAATTTACAATCTAAATTTAACGTAATTCTATACCAGTAATTAGTCAATTTGCTTAAGCTTTGTTAACTTAAATAACTACTCCGTAATCAAAAAAATAATATTGGAACACCTACTTTACTTTCTAAAAGATTTAAAACGGGTTGGGGCAGTAGCTCCTAGTTCTAAGTTTTTGGCTAAAGACCTTGTGGCCCAGATGAAGGATAAACTTGCTAATGCCGATTGCAAACCACTAAATATTCTAGAAGTCGGTGCTGGTACGGGTTCACTTACTAAGCAAATAGCCAAAAATCTTCGCCCCCAAGATTCTCTGGATATCGTTGAAATCCATAAAAAGTTTTACCAAATCATAGGTTCCAAATACCGGCTCAACGATAACATCCGTATTCACCATGCTGATATCTTAAATTTTCATCCCCAGAAAAAGTACGATTTTATATTTTCAAGCCTTCCATATGAAAATATGCCTGAAGAGATAACCAAGCAGATCTGGGAGAAAAAACTTGACCTCTGTTCCGACCAAGCATATATCAGCTATTTCAAATATTTAAAATTCCGCGATTTCAAAAGCGACTTTGAGGAAAGAATTGTCAACACTTACAAACACGACAAAAAGATTGTCTTTTTAAATATTCCTCCCGCCAAAATTTATACCCTCGAAATTAATAAAACTGATAAAGAGAAAGCCCCCATCAAAAGTTCGAACGTGGCATAATTAGAAAAAGCCTAAATTAAGCACAGCCAACAGCAGACTAAATAAGAACGCCCACCCAAAGCTTTTAATCTTCAAACCCGCCACGAGTTCATCAACCAACATCAACATAAAGGCATTAATTACCAAGATGAACAACCCGAATGTAATAATCGTTACGGGTAGCGTTAAAAAAACTAAAATTGGTTTGACCAAGGTATTAACTATTGCCAATACAATAGCAACGCCTACTGCTGTTAAAAAACTTTTAATCTGTACACCTTTGAGGATATAACCTATTATAAATATCCCTATACTATTAACTAATAATGACCAAATCATAACAGTATTCCGTTTGAGTGAGAGTTTATCATCAATACGGGTTCAACTCACAAAAGTTATGCGCGTTATTCTCTTAATGATTTCAGTTTCTCGGTTAATTCCTCAAAAGCTTGAGTACAAAGAGCACTAAACTCTGACACTTTTGCTTCTAAATCATCTGCTATATCTTCTGTTTTGGCCTGATTCTCAATATCCAGAATGAGTTCGTGAGCTTTATCCATCCCCATATATTGTAGATTGGGCTTAATTTTATGGGCTTGCTTGTAGAGTTGTTGCCACTCTTCATCTTTTGCATGCTTCTGAATACTTTTGAGGGCGGCAGGCATATCATCAAGAAATGTTTCAGCAGTCTCGATCACAATAGAATCATCATCCATTGCAATTTCACGCAAATAAGACAGGTTGGTCACTGATTGATTATCCACAGAAAAACATCGTTAAATTGTATTTCATGTATGTTTACCACATGCCAAATACGCATTTCTGCTATTACAATACAAATTAAATGTATGACTAAACTATTTTATCAACCCGTCAACATTACAATGCCCACAAGCACAAGTAATGTGATTTTTAAGATCAATGCTTTCCAATCCTTCATTGTAATATCTCCCAAACTAATAATTGTTACACTTTGCCGGAGAAGCAACTAAGTAATAATAAATCCCACCTTTAATATCAAGTTATCAACATTGATATTATTGCAAATAACTATCTTTTACTTCCCGATTACACTTTCAAGAGATGTATGGCACCATTTTGTTACAAATTCCCAGATACAAATTATTGAATACTAGTTTTCCACATAGTTATCCACAGCCACCTGTTAGACTGTGGATAGATCAGCTTTTTGAAGACGCCTAGAGTTAAACACGACATTTATTGAACTAAAAGCCATGGCGGCTTCGGCCAGTACTGGATGCATCATTCCCATAACTGCAAGAGGAATCATCACCACATTGTAAAAGAAGGCCCAAAAGAGATTTTGCTTTATCTTCTTAAAAGTAGCTTCACTTAGCTTTATTGCTTGTACTACGGATTGCAACTCCCCTTTAACCAGTACAATATCTCCAGACTCTATCGCCACGTCGGTACCCGTTCCTATGGCAATACCAACATCGGCTTGTGTTAAAGCGGGTGCATCATTAATACCATCACCCACCATAATAACTTTGTTGCCACCTGATTGGAGTCGCTTTACCTCCCTCGATTTTTGATCCGGAAGTACACCCGCAATCACTTGCTCAATACCGACTTCTTTGGCTACTGCACGCGCTGTTCGCTCATTATCACCAGTCATCATTACAGGTGTGTAACCCATCTCCTTGAATTTTAAAATAGCCTCTTTACTATCTTCTTTTATAGGATCGGCAATGGCAATTATCCCAACCAAAACATCATCAATCCCAACAAGTACTGTAGTTTTGGCCTGTTTCTCGTAGCTTTCAATTTGGTCCGCAATATCTTTTGCAATTTTGAAACCTCGCTCTTCAAAAAGGGCTTTTTTTCCAATCATAACCTGCTGCCCATCCACATCAGCTATCACCCCCTTTCCTGATAACGCCTCAAAACCCGAAGTATCCCAGAGATCAATTTCCTGCTCTTCTGCGTAATTTACAATTGCTTGGCCCAGCGGATGCTCAGATCCCTTCTCCGCTGATGCTGCATACTGCAACAACGTATTCCTATTAATATCAGATGTGATTACCATATCAGTAACTGAAGGTTCTCCCTTGGTTATGGTTCCGGTCTTGTCGAGTACTATCACATCAGTTTCCCGCAACAGTTCAACAGCTTTACCTTTACGAATCAGGATACCGTTTTCGGCTCCAAGTCCAGTACCCACCATTAGGGCCGTAGGAGTTGCCAATCCCAAAGCGCAGGGACACGCAATTACTAAAACCGCAATAGCTGCATAAAATGCCAGAGCTACGGACCCCATTTCCGGATTGATCCAGGGAATAAAGCTTGATGCCCACACAGCAACTTGTCCAAAAAATTCTGGGAAGATCATCCACGCAGCCCATGTAGTTATGGCCAGTCCAATAATTACTGGGACAAAAATAGCGGTTATTCGATCGGCAAATTCCTGGATAGGCACTTTTGATCCCTGGGCCTCTTCTACCATCCGAATAATTTGATTTAGAAAGGTTTCGCTGCCCACTTTGGTGGCTTGTACTTTAAGCGTACCATTTTTATTAATGGTCGACCCAATTACTTCATCGCCCTTCTCCTTCTGCACCGGCATCGATTCGCCCGTAGCAAGAGATTCATCCACACTACTTTCTCCGTCAACAACCTTTCCATCAGTAGGTATCTTTTCACCGGGGCGAACCACCATCACATCATCTACCTTAAGCTCTTTAACAGGGATGGTCATCTCCTTGCCATTTCTGATAATCGTAGCTTCTTTTGCTTCCAGCGTCATTAAATTTTTGATCGCTTCAGAAGCTCGACCTTTAGCCTTGGTTTCCACATATCGACCTGTCAAATGGAAAGCCATAATCATGCCCGCAATGCCTGCAAAGCTGTGGAAGGGTGGTGCCATTCCAAAAAGATGAAGTAATGCTACAAATCCCGTAGCTAAAGCGGCCAATGATCCCATAGCAATAAGCACATCCATATTGGGCGAACCATGAATCGCGGATTTCCATGCTCCTTTTAACGTTTCCAAGCCAGGATAAACAATAACACCGGCCGACAAACCAATCATCAGAAGCTGATATACCAATTCCCCGCCGAGTGCATAGCCGGCAAACATCTCGGGAATCATCAATAAAATAATAGGGATGGTCAGCGCCCAGGACCACCACATATTATGGTATGCTACATCAAGTTTTTTTTTACCGGTTATATCCGCATCTTCTTCATCGGCCTCATCTTTGACATCATAACCGGCGTTTTGCACAGCTTCTTTTAATTTGTCACGCGTAATGTCACCATTTTCAAACTCAACAAACGCTTTTTCTGTCGCTAAGTTTACCGAGGCTTTATCTACCCCTTCTACTTCAGTAAGCGCTTTTTCTACACTATTGGCACACCCGGCACAGTGCATACCTTCAATTTTTAGGGATTCCTTCATTATTAAATGGATTCTATTCTAAATTAGAACTGAATATAACAGCTTCAGGCGGATCATCCCTTACAATCCATTAAAATAAATGTGTAAAATTTTTGGGCTACGAAATAGAATCAAGCGATTGGCGACTTTGCTGCCCCATCTGTTCTCGAAATGAGCTGACGGTCTCTCCCGTTATTTTTTTAAACTGGTTAGAAAGATACTGAACACTGCTGTAATTCAATTTCCAAGCGATTTCACTAAGGGTAAGCTCTCCGTAAGTAAGCAACTCTTTTACACGCTCAATTTTCAGATTGATGAAATATTTTTCAATTGTTTTTCCGTAATGCTCCGAAAAATAATTGCTTAAATAGCTATAGTTGTAGTTTAATTCCTGCTCTAGATATGTTGATAGTTTTTGGGGCTCATCGGAATCCTCGAGATAACGCAGATAGGATAGTAGATGAACTTTAAGTTCTTCGAGTAATTCATCATTTCGATTAGTAATCAGCTCGAATCCCTTTTGGGTTAACTCTTGGGTAAGTTCATCAATTTTTTCATTATCGGGATTGGTAGAAATTACTGCATTTCCCAATGAAACTTCCCGTACCTCAAACCCAAGATCAGCAAGAACTTCTTCCACTGTCATAATACAGCGGTCGCACACCATATTTTTAATTTTGAGAGTCGTCATAAGAGATATAAACGGCTATTATGTCTATTTCGTTTATCGACCTAAATTAATCCTGACAGGCTTGAAAACCCTGCCAAGACTAAAAAACCAATACCCCTATCACATCTTAACTTCTATTCCACTGTTACACTTTTTGCCAGATTTCGAGGCTGATCCACATTACATCCACGGTTAACCGCAATATAATACGAAAGCAGCTGTAGCGGAATTGTTGTTAACAATGGTGACAGGCAGTCCTCCGTTTCAGGGATGGGACAAGAAAATTCGGACAGGTCAATAACCTCATCGTTATCTTCACCCGTTATTGAAATAATACGTCCCTCCCGAGCCTTAACCTCTTCGATATTGCTGATCATCTTCTCGTTGGTATGCTTCGTAGCAGCAATGACCACAACCGGCATCATTTCATCAATAAGTGCAATGGGACCGTGTTTCATTTCCGCAGCCGGATATCCTTCCGCGTGGATGTAGGAAATTTCTTTCAGCTTCAATGCTCCTTCAAGCGCAACGGGAAAGTTATACGTACGTCCCAAGTATAGGAAGTTGGGCGCGTAGGTAAATAATTTCGCCATCTCTTCGATGGATTCACTGTTATCAAGGATCTTCTGTACTTTCCCAGGAATACGATCTAATTCATCAATCAATCTTGCCGCGTAGTCCTGATCAAGTACTCCTCGTTTTTGTCCCAGTAAAATAGCCATCATGGCTAAAACAGAAACCTGTGTCGTAAATGCTTTGGTGGAGGCGACCCCAATTTCCGGGCCGGCATGCGTATAGACCCCGGCATCGGTATCCCGGGCAATCGTTGATCCCACTACGTTACAAACACCAAGCGTAAGAGCTCCGCGTTCTTTGGCAGTGCGAAGAGCCGCAAGCGTATCTGCAGTTTCACCACTTTGTGAAATCACAAGCATTACATCATCTTCATCGATAAGGGCTTCACGGTATCGAAACTCTGATGCATATTCCACTTCAACCGACAACTTAGCCAAATGCTCAAACAGATACTCTGCTACTAACCCGGAATGCCAGCTCGTTCCACAAGCAGCAATAATCAAACGCTTGGCATTCACCAACTTATCTAATACATCGGTAAGACCACCCAATTGTATAGAGTGGTTTTCTAGATTAATTCTTCCACGCAGGCAATCTGAAATAGCGCGGGGCTGCTCAAAAATCTCCTTCAGCATAAAGTGCGGATAGCCACCTTTCTCGATCTCATCAATACTCATCGCTAACTCATGGACTTTCTTCGTTAGCGGCACATCATTGATCGTCTTCACTTCATACCCATCCTTAGTAACAATCGCCATCTCTCCATCATCTAAATACACAACCTTTTTGGTATGCTCTACAATGGGTGAAGCATCCGAAGCAACCAGCATTTCATCATCACCAATACCCAATAATAATGGCGACCCTTTTCGAGCCACTATCATTCTGTTTGGTTCTTCAACATTTAAAATGGCCAACCCATATGTTCCTACTACTTGTTGAAGAGCCATCTGCACGGCTTGTTCAAACGTTATATCTTCGCCATTGCCATTTTCATAAATCTCTTCAATAAGCTGTGCAATAACTTCGGTATCCGTATCAGTATGGAACGTACGCCCTTTATTCTTCAGCTCCTTCTTCAGTGTATTATAATTTTCAATAATACCGTTGTGAACCAATGCAATTTTTCCTGATTCACTTACATGGGGATGCGAATTTACATCATTGGGAGCCCCGTGCGTAGCCCAACGGGTATGTCCAATGCCAACAACACTCTCATTGGGATTAGCTTTAACTTTTTTCTTGAGGTTCTGGACCTTACCTTTTCCTTTCTTAATATCAAGCTGGCCATTAAGTAAAGCGATACCAGCAGAGTCATATCCGCGATATTCAAGGCGCTCAAGCCCTTTTACAATGATATCACTCGCTTGCTTACTTCCTATATATCCGACAATTCCGCACATAGATGTCTTGTATTATTGTGTTTATTTACTGATTCTTATACTGTCTCTCTCAACCGAGATTTGAACAATACTAAAGTTATCATTCTGGCAGATATTTTGAAACAATTATAATTAACTAATTAAGGGTATCATCTATGCAAATCTGTTTCTTTGAAGATGAGAAATCAAGCACCTTTTATCCCCTCACATTAACGCGCCCCACCGACGACCTTCGTATTGGAATTTTAACCATATCTAAAAAATGGGACCAGTCACTTAACCCCTCCAAAAGTGCCCGAATATTGCGCCCAGAATTAGCAGGAGTCTTTAAGAAAGGACATCTTTCTAAAGATGAAAACTGTATCTGGATAAATAGTCGATATCTGCCAAGCACACAACTAGTTACACAAATCAAAAATTTAAGTAAGGGACAATACCTTAGATATGGAGAAACTGTTATTGCTGCCAATGTAGATGGGAAAATTTCAAAGCAATGGCTTGAGGATGGTAAACCTGACTTCAACACACTTTTTGTGCTAGAATCCAATAATTATCTATCCATAAATAATTTGTGGGACTTGTTTCAACTGAACGGCAAAGAAATTGTCCGTGATCTTAAATTATTGGAACCCAATAATAGTATAGGAGGCACTGTTTCGAAGCATTCCGTGCTTGAAAATAAAGACAAAATCTATATCCAAGAAGGTGCAACCATCGAGGCAGGATGTGTGCTTAATGCCTCCAAAGGACCTATATTCATAGGCGAAAATGCAACGATAATGTCAGGCTCTCATATTCGGGGTCCCGTAGCAATTTGTAATAACTCTACCATCAAGATGGGGGCAAATATTTACGAAGACACTACCATCGGGCCGGTGTGTAAAATAGGAGGCGAAGTAAATAACTCAATATTCCATTCTTATTCCAACAAAGGCCATGACGGTTTTATGGGGAACTCCATTATTGGACAATGGTGCAATTTTGGGGCCGATACCAATACCTCAAATCTAAAAAATAATTACAGCACTATCCGTATCCCCGATTGGTCAGAGAATCAAGAAATTGAAACAAATCAGCAGTTTTTTGGAACCGTAATGGCTGACCATTCCAAAACTGCCATCAATACACAATTAAACACCGGCACGATCTGTGGGGTCAGTTGCAATATCTTTTCAGATGACTTCCCCCCTAAACTAATCCCCTCTTTTAGCTGGGTCGGATCAAATGTTATACAAACATATCAATTAGATAAAGCCTTTGAAGCAATGGAAGCGATGATGGCCCGTCGTGATGTACCGCTTAGCAACGAGTACAAACAGATGATGCAGACCATTTTTGATACCAAAAATCATCCACAATAACCATCAACTGCAAAATATATAAATAATAAATAGGTATTGTCCCCAATTAGCACTACATTGTAGCGTTATATTTAATTACCCACCTAGTAAGTTACTTTTTTGAAACGACGCGTTAGTTCAACTCCTTTCATCAAATAGAGCCGACAGGTGTACACAAAGACACAGTTACAGTTATGAAACAAGGAAAAATAAAGTTCTTCGACACTAAAAAAGGATTTGGATTTATTGCACCTGATGAAGGTGGCGATGACATTTTTGTCCACAGAAACAATGTCGAGAACCTCGATTACAACCAAGGACTTGAAGACGGCGAAGCCGTTGAGTTTGAGGTAGAAGAAACTCCCAAAGGCTTAAGCGCTACAAACGTTACTAGTCTGGATTACAAATAGATCCGAGATTTTATATTGGATTTTAGAAGCCCGCTTTTTAGCGGGCTTTTTTTATTTTACGCCCCCTTCCCCTTACTTTCCCAGCCATCTTTTCGGCCCGCTTTTTGGGAAGACTAATTTATCTGCAAAACCCCATCCATACAAAAAAGCAGTGCCAACCCACCATAGTCAGTTCCCCAAAAACTACGTGATACATTCATCTACAAGTATTCGCTACAAAACCCCTATCCCACTAATAAAGTAATTGAGTTTATTTTTAAGTTAGAAATATTACAAAACACTGGGCTGGAAATTATTTTCAAAGGGGAATACTGTTATGCGCCACAAACAGGGAGCTATAAAAGCTATTCGCTTTTATTTCATTAGATTCACCAACGCAACAATCATAGTGGGTATTTTTATAACAGCTGGCTGTAGCGATCCCCAGGCTCCCGGCTTTGCCGAATCACTGAAAGAAAATCAGTCTCCCCTTCGGGTCATCCAAACGACCCCAGAAGATGACGCGCAAAATATTGAGTTAAAGACGTACATACAGGCCATCTTCAACACACACCTCGATCCTGAAAGCATTCATGAATCCACCTTAATTATCCATGAAGATACTGTCCTTGTAAAAGGTTCATTAGTGCATAATGACAGTGCCATTACCTTTTTTCCGGCCGAAGAACTTAAAAGAAACACACGAATCACAGCCTCCATATCTCCTGATATTGCAGACACACTGGACAACAACATCAACCAAGAATATGAGTGGAGTTTTACCACCCGACCACCTAACGAGTACGAGAAAACACCACCGTCAGTCGCTGAAACCACACCAGTGAAACTAGCCGAAGATATTTCTTTGGATGCTAACATCTCTGCCCGTTTTAGCAAAACCCTCAATCCTGAAACCATAAACAGCAACACTTTCTATTTAAAAAACACTAGCAACATCATTGTTCCTGGTTCGGTAAACTATACTGACTCCACCGCAACGTTTAACCCCTCCGGCTTTCTAAATCACAACACAACATACACTGCAACTATTACTAACGACATTGAGGATTTGTTTGGTAATTCTCCCAATCAAAACTACAACTGGACCTTTACAACCAAAGTGATTGATCGTTCTCCACCTCACGTAATTTCAACAAATCCCAGAGACAATGAGCGCAACGTCGACGATGATATTACCATTACTGCTACATTCAACGAACCCATGGACCCGGCTACCATTGGGAAAGAAACTTTTTTGCTCTATCAACGCCATCGCGGAAGATTTCAGCAAATATCAGGATCGGTCGATTATGCAAACCAAACTGCCCGGTTTACCCCATATCGAGATCTACGTGATGAAGAAGACTACATTGCTGTAATTAGTTCTTCGGTTACTGACCTAGCTGGAAATAAACTTGGTGAAACATACCGATGGGGCTTTGAAACGGAAGACGACTAATAGCTCAGCAAAACAAGTCAAGTACCAGATAATAATCCGGAAGCGTATTTCAATTTAGTGATGAAAACCCCTATATTTGTCACGCTAAAAATTTGGCGAAATTGCCCAAGTGGCGGAATTGGTAGACGCGTATGCTTCAGGAGCATATGGGGATCTTCCCCGTGAAGGTTCGAGTCCTTTCTTGGGCACCAAAAATCCCTGTAAGTCATTAACTTGCAGGGGTTTATTATTTTGGGTACAAAGATAGGTATTTACCAATCCTTACTCCCTAATCTTACTCATCAGGGTCTCTTTTTTCTTTTTGCAAGTCATGGACCTATCCGGCGGATGTGTTTCAACATGAACTACATCTTTGGGCTTATTACAACAAAAATATTAGAGATTGATAAATCTTTGAACAGCCTTATCTAAAGAGCAAAACATTCTTGATATACTACCGCCAAAAGCATTATATATCCCCAACATAAAAACGAAATTTTCTGGAAAAATAACATCACCAATATTTAGATGGCAGTTACTGAAGCACAACTCAAAAGAATGTTTGGGGGCGAAAAAATTGAGACCAATCCCTTCGCTGAGGAGCTAAAATTTCTAGATGAACGAACAAAAATACAGACCGATACCCTGCCACTGTTAAGTATTGATCAGTATGAGGAATCGTATGAGCTATTTTGTACCTATGGATTGGAAGAGGAGATGCTGAAAAGGACCGAACCTCATATCCGCTACTTGAGCCGTTTTGAGCCTAATGAGTTACTGTCAAGCTTATTTTATAAGTGCTTTAAGAACAAAAAGCTTGTAAAACGTTACGTAGAAGAACATATCCAATTCGTAAAATAAGACTGATCTCACAAGATATTTTCTAAAGCATCATCTATATAGATCAGAACTTAGATAGCGATCCCCGCGATCACAGGTGATACAAACGATGGTTCCACTTTCAATTTGATCTGCCACTTTCATAGTGGCAGCCAAAGCCCCACCACTGCTCATGCCCGCCATGATGCTTTCTTCTTCAGCCATGCGCCGGGTCATCACTCTCGCTTCATCCTCACTCACATCCACAATGTCATCAACACGATCGGATTCAAATATATCGGGCAGGAACTCCGGCGACCACCTACGGATGCCGGGAATACTTGCCCCATCAGTTGGCTGGGTACCAACAATACGGACATCGGAATTCTGCTCTTTTAAATATCGTGACACCCCCATAATCGTACCGGTAGTTCCCATAGCAGAAACAAAGTGGGTAATCTCCCCTTTGGCATCGCGCCAAATCTCGGGTCCCGTTGTACGATAATGCATACCGGGATTATCAGCATTGCCAAACTGGTTCAGCATAACATATTCCCCGCTAGCTGCCATCTCTTCTGCTTTTGTTCTAGAATACTCAATCGTTTTTTCGGCTGGCGTCAAAATCACCTCAGCTCCATAGGCACGCATCGATTTAATGCGCTCTGCCGTAGCATTTTCGGGCATTATCAGAGTCATGTGCAGGCCTTTCATCTGTGCGATCATTGCCAAGGCAATACCAGTATTCCCACTGGTCGCCTCCACTAGCTTATCACCGGACGCAATTTCCCCTCGCTCCAGCGCCCCGGTTATCATTCCCAGCGCCGCTCGATCTTTGACGCTCCCACCCGGATTTTGTCCCTCCAGCTTACAGTAGACCGTAACATCGTGGCTCGTTGGAATAGAATGAAGTTTGATAAGCGGTGTATTCCCAATAACATCTTCAATATTCATAGGTACTTACGATTTATAAGTAATAGTATCTGATTCACCTTTATTATGACTCATTCTGGCAGTATAGTAGACGCTGGAATCGGCCTCCACACTTTCAGTCAGCCAAACATTCCCTCCGATGACGCTGTTTTTACCAATAACAGTGTCCCCGCCAAGGATACTGGCCCCGGCGTAAATAACCACCCCATCTTGAATAGTGGGATGCCGTTTTACAGAAGCATCTGATTTCTTTACGCTCATCGCGCCGAGCGTTACCCCCTGATATATCTTCACATGATCCCCTATCTGCGTGGTCTCTCCTATAACAATACCGGTCCCATGATCAATACAAAAATACTCACCAATTTCTGCTCCGGGATGTATATCGATACCGGTTTTACTGTGGGCATGTTCGGTAATTATTCGGGGAATCAACGGTACTTTATGCTGATAAAGAATGTGTGCCATCCGCTGGGCGGCCATTGCATAAAAGCCGGGATAGGTACGAATCACTTCATCTTTGCTCTGGGCAGCCGGATCTCCCTCATAAATGGCATCCACATCCTTTAACAATTTCTTGCGCACCGAAGAAAGGGTCTCACAAAATTGATCAGCAATATCTTCGGCCTGTTTTTCAACACTTCCTTCCTCACACAAAATGAGTCGAATCAACTCATGCCTAAGCTCTTCGGTGTATGCTACCACCTGGTCCTTGTTGGCAAAACTGCGCTT
>JBEPWP010000006.1:0-20382 GCA_041642355.1 Fodinibius sp.
AGATATGGAGGGTTTTGGCATTGTATTGCTAGAAGCAAACATGGCACGAACGCCTGCTGTGGCTGCTGATCTTGAAGGCATCAAAGATGTTATAACACAGGGTCAAAATGGGTACCGCGTGCCAACCTGCAATGCCAATAAGTTTGCTGAGACAGTAAAAGATATTCTTTCTAATAATTTGGAACAATTTTCGAAACAAACGCGTAGTTATGTGCAGGAGCAATTCAGCTGGAAGCACGTAGCACAACAGTATATTGACTTTTTTGAAACTATAATCAACAGATATACCCCATCGCGCTCAAATTAATATTATCTTATTGATAATTTGATTGATGGTTAATATGGAAGTATATTTGCAACGATAAGCACTTTTTTAAAAGCCGAAATATGGAACGAATGGCTGATTCTAAATCAGATGTAAAACCAAACGATATTTTTGCCAAGGCTTACGATTTTACCAAAGCCGAGGAAATTAAGTCAAAGGGTCTTTATCCCTATTTTAAGCCCCTTCAAGCTACCGACGGTACAACAGTTCAGATCGACGGCCGCGAAGTTATTATGGCCGGCTCCAATAACTACCTGGGATTGACGAATGATCCGCGTGTTATTGAAGCTGCTACTGAGGTTTTAAAAGTTTATGGGACTGGTTGTACGGGCTCTCGTTATTTAAATGGGACGCTTGATTTGCATATCGAGCTTGAGGAGAAATTAGCAGAATTTATGCGCAAGGATTCCTGTGTATTATTTAGTACAGGATATCAAACAAATGAAGGTGCGATACAAACGATTGCAGGCCGTAAAGATGTAATATTTTCTGATAAGGACAATCATGCTTGTATTGTAACAGGAACGCTGGTGTCGAACGCTAAGACAATGCGTTTTCAGCATAACGATATGGAACAGCTGGAAATGCTGATGGATCGTGCTGATAAAAATGCTGGAAAGATTATCGTCAGCGACGGTGTATTTTCAATGTCGGGAACGATTGCTAATGTTCCTGAACTCGTGCGCCTGAAAAATAAATATGACGCGCGGTTGTATCTTGATGATGCCCATGCTATTGGAGTTATTGGTGAAGGTGGACGTGGTTCTGCTTCTACCTTTGATTTGATGGATGATGTTGACCTTATTAGTGGAACATTTTCAAAATCATTTGCTTCTCTTGGAGGATTTTTGGTTGGTGATCACGAAGTAATAGAATATATCCGCCACAATTCTCCCGCCCATATTTTTAGTGCTTCCATGCCACCTGCCAATGTGGCCACTGTATTGAAAGCGCTTGAAATTCTACAGGAAGAACCCTGGCGGTTAGCGCGGTTAGATGAAATTTCTAACTATATGCGTGAATCACTCCGTGATATGGGCTTTAATGTTTGGAGCAGCCAAACACCTATCATTCCAGTGGTAATCGGTGAAATGATGGACTGCTTTGAGTTTTGGAAAGGACTTTTTGAAGCTGGCGTTTATGTAAATGCTGTGGTGCCTCCTGGAGTACCCCGTGGACAATCACTTGTTCGTACCAGTTATATGGCAACACATACGGATGATCATTTGGATCGTATTCTTGAAGCCTTCCGAAAAGTGGGTATTGAGCAAGGTATTATTGATCAGAATGGCCACTCATTGCTCGAAATGGATTAAATTGTGGAAACCGATCAGCGAATAAATGGGATAACGCTTGCAACTACCAAAAAAGAGCGTAAACAATTTATAGATTTTCCCTATCAACATTATTCTGAAGATGAGAATTGGATTCCTCCATTAAAAATGGAGCAGAAGAAGCTCATCGATACGGAGAAAAATCCTTTTTATGATAATGGTGAAATTGCTCTGTTTCTAGCGGAACAGAATGGCAAGCCTTGTGGTCGGATAGCTGCTATCCAAGATCGTCGCTATAACGAACATCATAATAATAAGACTGGTTTTTTTGGATTTTTTGAGTGTATTAACGATCAGTCTGTGGCAAATCTTTTATTTAAGGTTGCCGGCGACTGGTTAAAACAACGAGGACATACTGATGTTTTGGGGCCAGCCAATCCCAGCATGATGGATGAGATTGGTATTTTGGTGGATGGTTTTGAGTACGAGCCCAGTTTTATGATGCCGTATCACAAGCCTTACTATGATGAGTTGATCACCAATGCCGGACTTGAAAAAGAGATGGACATGTATGCTTTTCGGGTTACCCAGGCTACGGTGACGTTAGATAGAATTTACAGGGCAGAGGAGATTGTACGCCGTCGCCTGCCAAAGCTTAAAATCCGTGAAGTTGATACCAAAAATCTTGATCAAGAAGTAGAAATTGTACGAAATATCTTTAATCAGGCTTGGTCGCAGAATTGGGGTTTTATTCCGTTGTCAAAAGAAGAGCTAGAAGAACTAGCCAAAGATTTGAAACTAATATTAGATCCCAAGGTTGCTCATATTGCCGAGATTGACGGTGAGCCTGTGGCTTTTTCTATTGGGTTGCCGGATTTAAATCAGGCGTTAAAACATATGGACGGTACGTTATTTCCAACTGGAATTTTTAAATTGCTTTGGCATCGTCGTAATATTGATCAGATTCGTACAGCCTTAATGGGGGTGATTCCAAAGTACCAAGGTAAAGGCATTGATGCCTTACTTCATAAAGAGGCTATTATTAACGGTAAAGAAGTGGGGTATAAATCCTCAGAGCTGAGCTGGGTGCTAGAATCTAATAAAAATATGATCCGGGTTGCGGAGAAAATTGGCGCCAGTATTGAAAAGACCTATCGCATGTATCGCAAGGATTTGTAGATTTAATTATACGTTTCTTGTGCATCTGCGATGATCTGATTCGGAGCAAATTTTACTGCCCTACAAGACTCCGAAATCTCCGAAAAATTTCCTACCTTTGAATGCCTATGCAGAACGTACTTTCTGTGGCATTGAAAAGAATTTTTGACTAAAAAATCGAGTATTATGAGTGATTATCGTATTGAAACCGATTCCATGGGAGAAGTAAAAGTGCCAACTGGTGCCTATTACGGTGCCCAAACGCAACGTGCTGTTGATAACTTCCCGGTGAGCGGTATCAGGTTTAGCCGTGGATTTATTGAAGCACTTGGATTGGTTAAGAAAAATGCTGCAAAAGTAAATGCTGATCTGGGTGAACTTGAAGAAGGAGTAGCTATAGCCATCCAAAAAGCGGCAACAGAAGTAGCAGACGGTAAATTTGATGAAGATTTCCCCATTGACATTTTTCAGACGGGATCAGGAACATCAACCAATATGAATGCTAATGAAATTATTGCCAAACGGGCAAATGAACTTAAGGGCGATGATATTGATACCAAAATTCACCCTAATGACCATGTAAATTACGGACAGAGTTCTAACGATGTTATTCCTACCTCAATTCGTATTGCTGCCATACTAGCTGTAGAAAAGAATTTGATTCCAGCTTTAGAGCATTTGCAAGATGCATTTAAAGAGAAGGGAAAAGAGTTTTCTGAGGTAGTTAAAACTGGTCGTACCCATCTGATGGATGCAATGCCAGTCACCATCAAGCAAGAGTTTGACGGTTATGCTCGTCAGCTTGAACTGGGTGTAGCACGATTGGAATCAGCTTTAGAGCGTGTTACTGAGCTTCCACAGGGGGGGACTGCAGTGGGAACGGGGTTAAACACAAATCCCAAGTTTGGTGCAAAAATGGCTGAGGCGCTATCCAAGGAAGTTGATGCCGATTTAAGTGAAGCTAAAAATCATTTTGAAGCCCAAGCCACCGTCGATGCCCCTGTAGAGTTGAGCAGTCAGCTTAAAACAATCGCTACGGGATTGATGAAAATTGGTAACGACTTGCGATGGATGAATTCTGGTCCCAATAGTGGAATTGGGGAGATCCAGCTTGAAGCACTGCAACCAGGCTCCTCAATTATGCCGGGTAAAATAAACCCCGTAATTGAGGAATCTATCACGATGGTATGTGCACAGGTAATAGGTAATGATTCGGCAATCACGGTTGCCGGTCAGTCGGGGAACTTTGAGCTGAACGTTATGTTGCCGGTTGTTGCTCATAACTTGTTAGAATCAATCAATATTCTAGGAAATGCGGTACGCAACTTGGCCGATCGCTCCGTTTCTCGATTGGATGTCAATAAGGAGCGTGTCGCCGATATGGTTGGCAGAAATCCCGTATTAGTTACGGCCTTGAATCCGCTGATTGGATATGATAAAGCGGCAAAAATAGCGAAAAAAGCATTTGCTGAAAGTCGTCCTGTTAAGGAGGTGGCCCGGGAGATGACAGACTTGAGTGATAAGGAATTGGATCAAGCTTTGGATCCAATTAAAATGACAAAAGGCGGTTTTATGGAGTAGGCTAATAAAATTGGCTATCTGAAAATAATTTATACTGCTGCAAAGTTTTAACTGAAAACGGATATTATGGCACCTACAAAGACTAAAAAAGAGCAAAAGTCGTCAGATAATGCTTACACTCAAGAGCAGAAGAAAGAGATCTTAGATGATTATAAGTTAGCCTTTAAAAGCAGGGAAGCTTCTTATATTGGGCGCAAAGAAACCTTGACCGGAAAAGCGAAGTTTGGAATTTTCGGCGACGGTAAGGAGATGCCACAAATTGCAATGGCTAAAAATTTTAAGGATGGTGATTTCCGTGCCGGCTACTACCGAGATCAAACGTTTATGATGGCTATTGGTCAGGTTACGGTGCAGCAGTTTTTTGCTCAGCTCTATGCCCATGCAAATATTGAGGAAGAGCCTCACTCTGGTGGACGTCAGATGAATGCTCATTTTAGCACACGCAGCCTTAACGATGATGGTAGCTGGAAGGATCTGACGGAGATGAAAAACACCTCTCCTGATATTTCGCCTACGGCAGGGCAAATGTCGCGTTTATTGGGGTTGGCTGAAGCATCAAAAGTATATCGTAACCATGAATCGCTTTTGGATGATGTGCATTTCCAAAAATTTTCCCAAGATGGTAATGAAGTAGCATGGGGAACTATTGGCGATGCCAGTACCTCTGAGGGCGTTTTTTGGGAAACTATTAATGCCGCTGGTGTTCTACAGGTACCAATGGTGATGTCTGTCTGGGATGACGGCTACGGTATTTCGGTGCCGCGTAAATATCAGACGACAAAAGATAGTATCTCTGAGGTTCTGAAAGGATTTCAGCGGACGGATGATCAGGAGGGGATTGAGATACTCAGAGTAAATGCTTGGGATTATCCCGAGTTGATGGCGACTTATAAAAAGGCTGCCCAAATCGCACGGGAAGAACACGTGCCGGTGTTGGTCCATGTAACAGAGGTAACGCAGCCGCAGGGTCATTCTACCTCTGGTTCGCATGAACGGTATAAATCTGAAGACCGATTGGAGTGGGAAGAAGAATACTGCTGCCTCAATAAAACCAGAAACTGGATGATTGAAGAGGATATTGCTTCGGAAGAGGAGATTGAGGCTATTGAAAAAGAAGCTAAGGAAGAAGTTAAAGAGGCTCAGAAAGCTGCATGGAAATCCTTTAAATCAGAATTAAAGGAAGAGCTTAAAACAGTAAGTGGATTAGTTGAAGATCTGGCTGCTGTAAGCAGTAAATCTGAAGAGCTGAACCAGTTAATAAAAGAGATGAAGGCTCCGATTGTGCCGCTTCGAAAATATATTGTTTCTTCGGCCCGAAAGGCTATGCGGTTGACACGGGATGAAAAAAGTTCTGCACGTTCCAAACTACAGGATTGGTTGAAGGAAAGTAAAGAAGCCAACAGTTATAGATATGATAGTTACTTGTACAGTGAAGGGGAGAATTCTCCTTTGAATGTGGAAGAAGAGCCTCCGGCTTATAGCGATGATCCCAAAAGTGTGGATGGGCGCGTAGTGTTACGCGATAATTTTGACAAGCTTTTTGAAAAGTACCCCGAAACCTTGGTTTTTGGTGAGGATACGGGAAAGCTGGGTGACGTAAATAAAGGGCTCGAAAATATGCAGGATAAATATGGGGAGCTCCGCGTAAGTGATACGGGAATTCGTGAGGCTACCATTTTGGGACAAGGTATTGGGATGGCTCTGCGTGGGCTGCGACCCATTGCTGAAATTCAGTATTTAGACTATCTGCTCTATTGTTTTCAGGGGGTAAGTGATGATCTTGCCACTGTGCGCTATCGCAGTATGGGTGGGCAAAAGGCTCCATTAATTGTACGAACACGCGGCCACCGCCTGGAGGGAATATGGCATACCGGTTCACCCATGGGAATGATTATTAACGGCGTTAGAGGCGTACACGTATGTGTGCCTCGAAATCTGACAGATGCAGCAGGGATGTATAACACGCTGATCCAGGGTGATGACCCGGCCCTAGTGGTAGAACCACTTAATGCATATCGATTGAAGGAAGATCTTCCTGAAAACTTGGGCGAATTTACGGTGCCACTTGGTATCCCCAACGTGGTATCTGAAGGGACCGATATTACTATTGTTTCATATGGATCGACGTGCAACATTTGTGAAGATGTGTTGCCAGAGTTAGAAGAGGTTGGTATATCAGCCGAACTCATTGATGTACGGACGCTGCTCCCTTTTGATCGTAATCATGATATTGTAGAGTCACTCAAGAAAACGAACCGGATTCTCTTTGTGGATGAGGATGTACCAGGCGGAGCTTCTGCATATATGATGAATAAGGTTATCCAAGATCAAAAAGGGTACTACTACCTGGATTCTGAACCACAATGTCTGACGGCTAAAGAACATCGTGCAGCGTATGGTTCCGATGGTGATTATTTCTCCAAACCTAATGAAGAAGATATATTTGAAACAGTTTACGCTTTAATGAGTGAGGCCAATCCGGAGAAATATCCACCGATTTTCGAGTAGGATACTCCTTTTAACTGGTAGCCCAATCCTTTTAAAAAGGGTTGGGCTATTTATTTTGGGATCAACTATTCAATAGCTTCAATCACTCTTTTTACAAAGCCGTCCATAGCTTCATAATCAGAGATCCATCTACCAACAATAACCAAATCATTTTTCTGATCGATATATACCATATTAATACCTGAACCAAGAAATACATATGCATTTTTAGGTGCGCTAGGTAAACGCTCTTGGTCGTGGTTTAGAAAGAAATTCATAAATCCGTAACCATCATTGGCCTCGGTGGGGGTTCGAGCTTTTTCGATCCATTCCTCAGAAATAATCTGTTTACCATCCCAATTACCATTTCTTAGAAACAGGTAGCCAAATTTTGCTTGGTCATAGGCATTTAACCACATACCGCCACCCCAATGGCCGCCCCCACTGACGGATTGCATTTTAAGACCGTCAATATTTACCCATGAATTTTCATAACCGTACCAACGCCAGGTGTTGGAAGCACCAATTGGATCCATAACATAATTCCTGAGAACTACAGGCAGTGGTTTACGCCACACTTTTAACCCTGCTAAAGCAAGAAGGTTGACACGCACATCATTGTATTTCCATTTGCTGCCGGGTTCGTTTCGTTCCCTATTGATAACTTTTTCTGATAATTCTTCTTCAGGTCGATCAGCCCAGTCTGGTTTCCCAAACAGTTCTCCTTCCCAGTCACTTGTTTGACGCAGTAGGTGGTTCCATGTTATCTTTGAATTGTGCTCCGAGTTAAAATGTTCAACAGGAGAATAATTTTGAACCCGATCATCTATACTCTCGATCATTCCTTTATCCCAAGCAACTCCAATTACGGTTGAAAGGAAACTTTTGGTAACGCTAAATGTCATATCTACACGGTGCGGATTTCCCCATTCTGCAACTAAATAACCATCTTTGATGATCATCCCCGTCATTTCTCCACGTTCTTTTACGGGGCCAATAATATTATTATAGGGTTCATTGGTTCGGGTGTTTAAATGGATATTGAGATCTCTAGGATTGTCGGATTCATTTGCCTTAGCATATTCAATAGCTGCTTTAATATCGGTGGAATTCATCCCCACATCTACAGGTGATTTTGTTTCCCAGTGGAATTGGGAAGGAAAATATGTATCAGCGGTTTGAGCAAAAGTGTTGGTCGCAGAAAGTAGAAATATTAGTAATAGGAAAATGTGTTTAAACTGATACATGATCAATCGGTTTAGTTGATATCGTTTTGATTTCTTTGTAGTAAAAGTTGATTCTGGCCATCGCGGTTTGCAATAAAGATATCAACTAGATCATCCCCGTTGAAGTCAGCGGTTTCAATATTTGATACTAGAGGCGAAAAACTTTCGGGGAGCCAATCAGTTGATTCATCAGAATAATATCCATTTCCATTATTGATAAGTATTTGCAAGCCTCCATTGTAGTTACCAACGATCAAATCAAGGTCACCGTCATTGTCTAAATCTGATAAATTAGTCGCAAAAGTATTCGTGGTGATAGACGGCAGACGATCAGTCGTTTCATCAGTAAAGTATCCCTGCCCGTTATTGACTAACAGACGGTCTTGTGGATTTGCATTTTCTTGAAAGGAAGAGTTCCCAAAATAAATATCGAGATCACCATCATCATCAATATCACCAAGAGATACAGTTTGGCTTTCCTCAGGAGCATCTATGTAGGGAATCCGATTTCCGGACTGATTGGTATAAAAGCCCGTTCCGGTGTTGATGAGTGCAATGTTAGGACCTTCGTTGGCCGTTAAAAGGTCTGGTAGATTATTGCCGGTAATATCACCAACAGCGATGTCGAAAGTCGTGTCAAGGATTTGAGGTAGTTGCTGAGAAGTTTGATTTGTAAAAACGGCGTTGCCATTGTTTGTAAGTATATGATTTTGACCACGATTTCCAAGAAATAGATCTGCAGACCCATCATTATCAAAATCGTGCGATGCAGCTGATGTAAAATCAGCAGTTATGGGAATGCGGTTTGATAAATCTGAAAAGGTGCCCGACCCATTATTAATGGCAAGTTCACTTGATTGATTTTGGCTACTGGCAAAGAAGAGATCGACGTTATTATCATTGTTGAAATCAGCAAGGGTAACATCTTGTGAACTCAGATTTTGAGCTGTTAATCGATCAGTCGTTTCATCGGTAAAATTGGCCTCCCCACCGTTGATCAAAATTCTGTTGGACCCAGATTCAATGGCTAAGACAAGATCAAGGCGGCCGTCATTGTTAATGTCAACGGCTTTTGCAGCGTTGGTAGGTTGAGGATAAACTTCAGGAAGGTTAGAGTCGCTTACATTCTTAAAATGGGTTGTTTCATCACCGGGATCAGATCCACCATTATCATCCTCTGGAGCATTAAGGTTTAATCCGCATGAGCTTATTAACAAAGCTATTATGAAAAGATGGAATCTTGGTCGTTTCATAAAGAGAAAGGTAATTACTTCTTTGGCTTGTTGCCAAAAAACAATGAAGCAATTACAATATGATGATATCAATAATAACAAATGCCCAGATGACAGGCAGATATCCAAACGAGGCAAACATTAGTTTTTTTGCGGAGGGTTTGTCTCGATCTTTGGCAAAGACTAATCCATAATAAAGAAAAATAATGCTACTTAAGAGACCACCAACTAAATATATCCAGCTATTCATCCCAATATAATACAGACCATATGAGATCGGAAGTAATGCCACTAAGCAACCCAGAATCAGGGTTATTGCTTTAGTACCTTTCGGATCATTTTTGGGAAGCATTTGGAATCCTGCATTACTGTAATCGTCCTTGCATACCCAGGCAATGGCCATAACGTGGGGTACTTGCCATAGAAAAACAATTGCAAAAAGTAACCACATTCCTGTACTACCCAAATGCCCCGTAGCAGCAGCCCAGCCACCTACCGGAGGCAGTGCACCAGGAATAGCCCCTATGAACACGTTAGCAACCGAAATACGCTTCATGGGGGTATAAATACCGAGATAGATGAGTGTCGTAAGTAGTGAAACCAATCCCGCCACGGCATTAACAGCTAACAGTAAATATAATAGCCCAACAGTAATTAAGGTGAGAGAAAAAATTACACTTTTCTGGGGTGATATTTTACTTGCTGGTACTGGGCGTTTTTGCGTTCGCTTCATTTTCCCGTCGTACCGCCACTCTAAAAATTGATTATGAGCAGCTGTGCCAGATGCAATAAGCCAGGTTCCAAGAGTTGCATGAATTAACGTTATGTAATCTATTTGTCCGGCTGATCCCAAGACAAAGCCGATAAGCATACTTGCCAATACCGTAAGTGTGATGCCTGGTTTGGTAAGCTCATAATAGGCCGAGATAGTCTGGGTATTAATAATCTTTGAAGGGGAAAACTCTGTACTTAACTTCATGCTAAATTCGTAGTTTTGTCAGAAGTAAATGTACTGATTTATATTGAAAATTGTTACCCCTATAACTGCAAATTTCTCTCTCTTTATTGTTGTATAATTTTTGAAAAAGGTTATAGATAAGGTCATTTGGTTTATTCTAAATGATTGTAAGATATCAAAGTTTACTTGGCTGGGACAAAAACTATGAAATATTAAAAAAGCCGATCAATTATGATCGGCTTTCTTGTTTTGCAATATATAAAATTACGTTAGAATCCTGGAATAATTTCCGTTCTAAACAGGGTGTCTAACAGAGTAAAGGCTACAAGTAAGCCTAAAAAGGCCAAGCCTGATAATAATAGCATGGAATTGAATCGTTTATCCCAATAAAGATTCATAAAGAATAGTGCAACCAGACTTGCCTTAGCAACAGCAATTGCCATTGCAGTAATAATATTCCAGGGAGCGGGTATGTGGATATAATACACTCCAACGGTAAGAATTGTTAACACCAGCAATGCAGCTGCAACGCCAAGTAATGTTTTATCTGAGGATATATGATGTCCACTCATGAGCTGTAAAATATTTTGAGTTATTATTCAATTAGATAGAATAGAGGGAAGAGGAAAATCCAGATAATATCAACGAGGTGCCAATATAGCCCCGTAATTTCAATTGGAGTATAATACTCGCTGCTAAAATGATTCTTAAAGGATCTCCAGAGCAACCAACTCATTAATCCCATCCCTATTAATACGTGGATACCGTGCAGACCTGTCATCAGGTAGTATAGACTAAAGAATACATTGGCCTTTTCATGTTCGATACCGCCAAAATCATAGAATTGCCCAGGGAAAATGCCAAGCTCAAACTTGTGTGTCCATTCAAAGTACTTGATAACCATAAATACGGCGGCAAGAGCAAGCGTAATTCCCAGGTTGATGGCAATATTTTTCTTTTGATTGAGCTGCGCCGACTTAATGGCCATTGCTACTGTTAAACTACTGCCAATTAGTACCACGGTGTTAACACCACCCCAAAAAGTGTCTAATTGTGTTGAGGCTTGGGTAAACAGATCGGGATACCATAATCGGAATACGATGTAAGCGGCAAAGAGCCCGCCGAACATCAAAATTTCTGTTACCAGGAATATCCACATTCCCATTTTTGCAGCTTCAAACTGCTGGTCGGCATCCACAAAATGATGCTGCATAAACCGCGAATGTGTTGTGGAAGATGAATGATCTGCCATAATCAGTTATTAATGATTTTCAGGTTAATACGTTTTTACTCAGCTTTAATCTCTTTACCATCACTTGTCACTTCAAGATCACTATCGTGACCGTCTCCATGACTAGACTCAGCTAATCCCAACTGAAACTCTTCCATTGGCTTGTGATAATCATATGGACCGTTAACAATTACTGGTGTATGATGGAAGTTGTGTAGCGGTGGACGTGTATTTATTTGCCACTCAAGTGCACGGCTTCCCCAAGGATTGGCCGTAGCCGGTTTGCCATTAAACAATGATCGAACTAAGTAATAGAAGACCATCAGGAAGCCAAGTCCCAGAACAAATGATCCTACGGTCGAAACCTGATGGAATGGTTGAAACTGTTCAATATAGTTAAAATAACGTCTCGGCATTCCCTGAGATCCCATAACGAACTGGGGAAGGAATGTAACGTTAAAACCTACAAAGATAATCCCACAGGCAATTTTCGCCATGGTTTCATTGTACATGCGCCCGGTAATTTTTGGCCACCAGTAGTGCAGCCCGGCCAAGAATGCCATCACCATACCACCAACCATTACAAAGTGAAAGTGTGCAACAACGTAATAAGTATCGTGCAAGTGAACATCGAGTGCGATTGATCCGAGTACGATGCCTGTAAGTCCACCTACTAAAAAGAGGAAGAAAAACCCAAATATATAAAGCAGCGGTGATTTAAGGTCAATCGAGCCTTTGTATAAGGTTGCTGTCCAGTTAAACATTTTAATACCCGTAGGAATACCAACCAGGAAGGTTAGGAATGAAAAAACCATAGAAGCTAATGAAGCCTGACCAGAAACAAACATATGGTGTCCCCAAACGAGGAATCCAATAAAGGCAATAGCCAATGATGAAAGGGCAATTGCCCAGTACCCAAAAATGTGTTTACGTGAGAACGTAGTGATAATTTCTGAGACGACTCCAAAGCCGGGAACAATCATAATATATACCGCAGGGTGACTGTAGAACCAGAAAAAGTGTTGGAATAGGATCGGATCACCGCCCATTGCAGGATCAAAAATACCGATTCCCAGAATGCGTTCCATCCCAACAAGAGCAAGCGTAATGGCAAGTACTGGTGTGGCTAAAATCTGAATAATACTTGTTGCGTAGAGGCCCCAGCAGAAAAGAGGAAGTTTATCCCAGGTAAGGCCTGGAGCGCGCATTTTGTGGATCGTAGTAATAAAGTTAACTCCGGTTAGGATGGAAGAAAATCCAATAACAAATACCCCAAAGACCATTGTGGTTACTGCACCACCTGTAGTGGAGGAATAGGGAGTATAAAAAGTCCAGCCAGTATCAATTCCACCATTGAGAATGGAAAAAATAGCAATACCTGCACCGGCTAAATAAAGATAGAAGCTCATCAGGTTAAGCCTTGGAAAGGCAACATCTTTGGCACCAAGTTGCAGTGGCAAGATGAAGTTACCAAGTGCTGCAGGGACTGAGGGCACAAGGAATAAGAAAATCATGATTGCGCCATGCAGCGTAAAAAGCTGGTTATAGGTGTTTGCCTCAATAAAAGTTTTGGCGGGGGTCCAAAGTTCAGTCCGCACTAAAAGCGCCATTATTCCACCTATAAAGAAGAAAAAAGTAATGGATCCCAGGAACATGATGCCGATCTTCTTGTGATCGACTGTTGTTAACCAGGACCACAGCCCCGTTTCTTCGTTTAGATAGTGCTTTTCAGGGTTATCATCGGGTTTATACCGCTGGACCTGAATTTTTTTAGATGTAGAACTTGATTCTGCTGTATCCATATTACTTCAATGTTTTGATGTATTCGATAATCGCATTAATCTGCTCATCGTTAAGTTGGCCTTGGTAGGTATTCATAACCGCAGGAAAGCCTTCAACGACTTTAGCATTTGGCTCCAGAATTGATTCTCGAAGATAGTTTTCATCTACAGTAACTGTAGAACCGTCCTCAAAAGATTGTTCGCTTCCAAATGTGCCTTGCCAGGTTGGTCCCGTCATTTGACTACCATCAGTAGAGTGACAGGTTGTACATGCCCATTCTTGTGCTAATTGTTCGCCCCATTCTTCAGGAGCCAGTTCGTCGGGCTTAGAGCCTCCACCAGCATTTTCTGCGAGCCAGTTCTCAAATTCTTCTTCCTCGTGAACAATAACTTCACCCAACATATCTGAGTGACCGTCACCACAATATTCGGTACAGTAAATGATCGATTCTCCGGGTTCGGGAGCATTAAACCACATTTCAGTGTATTGCCCCGGTACTACATCTTGCTTTAGGCGATAATCGGGCACAAAAAAGGAGTGAATAACGTCTTTGGAACTCATAATAAGTTTAATAGGTCGATCAGCCGGTACGTGCAGTTTTCCGGTTGATTGAGCCCCATTTTCGTATTGAAACTGCCAAATCCATTTTTGAGCCGTAACGTTTACCTCATAAGCATCGTCGGGAACAACCGTTTGATTCATAAATATTTGATATCCCCACCCAAAAACGATAAGCACCAGTACAAGGGGAATAACCGACCAAGTAACTTCTAACGCATTATTATGTGTGATATGAGGGGTAACATCGTCTTCAGATTTGCGACGATATTTATAGACGAAATAAATTATGACTGCAATGAGTCCTATCGTCAAAATAAGGCTGCTGCCGTGAACAAACCAGAAAAGGGAGTCGGTTTGTTCGGCCAGCGTAGATTTTGCCGGAGGTAACAAGAAATCTTTAATCGCGTCCATTCGTTTCTTTTATTTGCTTTTCATTATTAGAATATCGGTGCCGTATCCACATAAAACCGAGGAATATACTCAGAATTATCATGGTAGCAAAGCCGCCAACCTGCATAAAACGCCAGGCTACCGGTACATAGCTATTGGAATCCGCATCATATTGATAACAGTAAAGTAGTACTTGTTCTGCGGCACCACCTATGTTACCGTCAGCTGCATCGTACAACGCATTCCGCAAGTTAAATTCGTCATATTTAAGTCCGTATAGGTAGCGTGTAATAATACCTTCGGGACTAAGAAATATTATTGCAGCGCCGTGTGCATATTGCCCATCCTGTAGGCGTTTTGCATTAAACCCAACGGCTTCAGTAAGTTTTTGAATATTCTCTTTGTTACCGGTTAAAAAGTGCCATCCTTTACCAGCACCTTCTCTTTCAAGTTTGTTTAAAAATCGTTCCCGGTTTTCAGCGGCTAACGCTGTTTTTTCACGGGGGTCAAAACTAAAAGTAACAATATTATACTCGTTGCCCGGCGACCATTTTAAATCCTTAACCCCTTTAAAGATGGCCTCTTTGATCATTGAGCACAGTTGCGGGCACTCATAATAAACCGGATTTAATAAAACCGGTTTACCGTCACTAAACAATTCTTTAAGCTTAATAGAATCGCCTTTTGCATTGGCGAATGTTAAATCGAGCGGTATCTGCTCACCCAGCCGCTCTTCAACTCCTACATCTTCCAGTTGCCTGGGTTTTTGTTGATTCAGTTGTCCTTCGGAAGAGTACGGGAGCAAAAATAGGCTTAATACTGCTATTGCAAGCCCAAAGTATTTCATAAATCGTTATCTAATCTTCATCGGCAGCTATCTTATTAATTGCACTGTCGATAGGAATTCTATAAGTACCATTTTCCAGATCTACAACACCAAAACTGTCAAGATGTTGTTTTGCTTCATTTTTCATCTGATTGACCTGGTAATATTCACTTTCAGATGATACGCGTTCCTGTGTAACTTGGCTATTGTACTGATACATCTCAAAGAGGCCTCGTACAAATATTACAACTAAAATTATGCCGACAACACTCCAAAAGACGAGCCTTTTGTAATTGAGTTTATCTGCCATAACTCCATGCTCAACAGAGTCGGCCATTTCCTCATTCATTGCTTCAACTTCAACATTGTCAGCCGGTTCTTTAGAAGATGAGATATCTTCTTCTGTGGTTTCAAAAACATCATCGCCACCTTTTTCCAGCTCTGTTGCCCACATTAGTATAACCGAAACAGGTACATTATGCTGTTCCGATAATTTGTCCAGATTTTTTTTGGACTGATCTAATGCTTTTTGCGCAACTTCTTTCTTGAAATCGGCAGAGTAATTTTGCTTCTCGTTAGCCATGAAAATAAAAGCTTTTTAGCAGTGACAGCTTTACTGCGTTAACTACAGAATTAATGTTTATTTAAAGAATCTCCTAATTTTGGATCGTTGATAGGTACCATTTTATTTTGCTTGAACTTTTGGAAAAATAATCCCAAAAAGATACCTCCGAGACCAATAAAGCTTGTGATAGTCATCCAGTTAAGATGGAATCCATGGTGATTGAGTACCGGCATAACAAGCCAGTAGAGTTCAACCAGATGCGATACTAAAATCAAGGCCGCAATTGTGCCTACTATTTTTGAATTTGATTTGGGCCCTTTTGGAAGTAAAACTACAAATGGTATTACGAAACGCCCAAACAAGTAGAACCATGCAAGATATTCATATCCACCGCTAAGCCGCTCTAAATACCAAACGGTTTCTTCGGGGATGTTAGCATAATAAATCAACAAAAACTGACTGAATGCTATGTAGGCATAAAATACGGTAAAACCGAATAACTGTACCCCCAGATCATAAATATGTCCTTTTTGGATGGTATTCGTAAGTAAATCATTCTTCCATAAGAAAAATATCACTAGAATGATTGCTGCAAATAAACCCTGAAAACTCATTGCAAAATAGTAAACACCAAAAATAGTAGAATACCAGTGGGGATCGAGTGACATTAACCAGTCGAAAGAAGCAAAAGCGAGCGTTATGGCAAAGAAAAACAACCCGGGACCGCTGGTTCGGCGTAATAACGTTTGTAGTCCCCAGTCACCTGTGTTATCCATTTCAACTGACTTGTTGTACAGTCGGTACCCAAGAAAGCTCCAGAGTGCAAAGTATATAACCTGGCGAATGATAAAGAACGTTGTATTCAAATAAGGTTCTTTGCCTTGCAGTACCGGATCTGCGGCAACAGCATCAGCGTGTGTCCAGTGATAGAGAGAGTGCATGCCAAATAGGAGAGGGATAAAAAATAAACCCCAGATCCAGAAATATGAAGAGAATGTCTCGGGAATTCTTCGCAGTACGGCACTCCATTCTGATCGTGTCAAATGCTGAACCATCACAAAAAACAAGCTTGCCAGCGCTATACTGGAGAAAAACGAAAAACTGACAAGATAAGAAAAGAAAAACTGATCATGATTCAGAAAATATCCAACACCGGTAGCCAGCAGGCCTACAATTCCCACTCCAAATAATGATTTGGTTACGTTCAGATCAGAAGGAAAATCCAGTGTATCAGTTATTTTGGGCTTGCTCATAGATTAAACCAATCGTTTGTATGCGTTAAAATCGTTTTAAAATATTATTCTGCGTTTTCACTCAGTGATTTTATATAAGCTACCAGAGAATTGATCTCACTGTCACTCAGGTAATCATATGGTACCATTGAAGGAGGAAATCCTTCTACTACTTTTGCTGATGGTTCCACAATAGATTCTCTAAGGTATTCTTCATCAGCGGTAGCAGTTGAACCATCATCAAACGTTTTTTCTGAACCATAAAGATTTTGCCATGTTGGGCCAACAAGTTTTGCACCGTCCGTAGAGTGGCAGGTCATACAGCCATTATCTTGTGCAACGGTTTCCCCTCGCTCAACAGAAACATCTCCATCATCACTGGCTGACGCAGCTTCCTCTTTAGCTTGTTCTGCAGCTAATTGTTCTTGGTAATCTTCTTCAATAGAAGCAATATCTACATCATATTCTTGTATTTCGTCTTCAGAAACATTCTGACTTTTTTGTAAAGCACGCAAGTAAGCCACAATAGCCCATCGATCTTTTACCGGGATTTGAGAAGCATATGAAGGCATGTTACGAATACCATTGGCAATGGTAGAGTAAAAATATCCGTCACTTTGATCTCTCAGCCGATCAATATGGAAACTTGGAGCCGGTACGTATCCATAGTTGTTGGTCATGACTATACCATTGCCGTCACCTTTTATGCCGTGACACGGCGTACAAAACACCTCGTAACGATCTTTTCCACGGTAGATGAAAGATTTAGTGACATCGAGGGGAATTTCATCCACAAAGCTACTGTCTTCATTAATTCCCTGATATAGAGTCTTGTCATCTTTGAGATTTCCGCGTGCTATAGTTCCTTCAACGGGTTTGCGCATAGCACGGTTATCTGTGAAGAATTCATTTTTTTCCTGCGCTTCAAAACGCTCCTGTTGATCCATATTCATGTTAGGATGGACGGGCTGAGATTGAAACTTCTCACCACGGCATCCTGCTAGAGACAGTAGAATAATTATTGCAGCAAATAATAAGTACTTAGAAACTTTCATCGGATCGTTTTGCGAACTAAAGATTTTTGTGGTCAATTATTCCGAATCGTATACGGTTTCAATGTGAGTTGCTCCATTATCCTGGAACAGCTTTTTTACTTTTTCTTCTGAGAAAAGATCATCAGAAGCTTCAACATGGACAAAAAATCCATCATCTGAGGCTTTGGAAAACCGTTCTACATTAAATAGTGGGTTGTGAAAGCGCGGTAATTTATTGAGCGCAAGCATTCCAAATGTAGTGGCAAAAGCTGCCAGCAGAACAGTTAACTCAAATGTAATGGGTATGTAAATGGGAAAATTAATAAAGGGTTTACCACTAATATTCATTGGGTACTCGTAACCCATTACCCATATCATCAGAGCCAATGCTCCTACCATACCAGTTAAGGCGCCGCCCAAAACAATCCAGCCAAGGGGAGACTTTTTTAATCCCATGGCTTTTTCCATCCCATGAATGGGAAAAGGAGCATAGGTATCAAAATCCTTGTAACCAGATTTTTTTACCGAAGAAGCGGCGTCAACGAGTTCTTTCGGATTTCTGAACTCGGCTAACACACCGTAAATTTGTTTATTTTCTGCATCCATAAATATCAGTTACTAAACAGTTTGCTCTTGTTGAACAACAACAGGTTTGGTTTTCTCTATATCAAATTCGTTGGTTTCTTCATCATAATTATGTGGATCGGCCTGTGGCATAACTCCTTTTACTTCTGCAATGGCAACCATTGGCAAGAAGCGGAGGAATAGCAAGAAGAAAGTAAAGAATAATCCAAATGTTCCTACATATGTTATGATATCCCAGAAGGTGGGAGAATAATAATCCCACGCAGAAGGCATAAAGTCAGTTGAGAGTGAAGCAACAGAAATCATAAATCGCTCGAACCACATACCAATGTTTACAATAATAGAAATCACAAATGTGATAGCGACATTACGTCGTATTTTCTTGAACCAGAGGAACTGCGGAGTTACTACGTTACAGAACATTAGTATCCAGAAGCCCCAAGCATAGGGACCAACGACGTAGAGCCAGAAAATACCTTGTTCATAAATATAACCGCTGTACCAGGCTACAAAACCTTCCATCAGGTAAGCAAATGCAACCAGATTACCTGTTATCATCATTACAAGATTCATTTTTTCCATGATATCAATATTCATGATGTCTTCAAGACCGTAGATTTTTCGTGCGATCAACATCAGCGTTAATACCATGGCAAAACCGGAATAGATAGCACCGGCAACAAAGTAAGGAGGGAAAATAGTACTGTGCCAGCCCGGGATAACCGAAACGGCAAAGTCAAACGATACAATAGTGTGGACCGAAAGTACGAGTGGCGTAGCAAGCCCGGCCAGAATCATATAAGCCTTTTCGTAATTCCACCAGTTTCGGAAACTGCCCGTCCACCCCAGAGAGGCAATTCCATAAGAAATTTTAGCAATTTTACTCTTAGCTTTATCACGTAGTGTGGCAAAGTCAGGAATCAATCCAACATACCAGAAGAGCAGCGAAACAGTGAAATAGGTACTTACGGCAAAAACGTCCCAAAGTAGTGGACTCGAGAAATTTGGCCAAGCTGCCATCTGGTTCGGGATCGGAAATACCCAGTAGATAACCCAGATACGTCCCACGTGGATGGCCGGAAAAATACCGGCACACATTACAGCAAAAATGGTCATAGCTTCTGCAAAACGGTTAATAGCCGTTCGCCATCCTTGCCTAAAAAGGAATAGAATAGCAGAAATAAGAGTTCCGGCGTGTCCAATACCAACCCACCATACAAAGTTGATAATTGCCCAACCCCATCCGGCGGGATTATTCAGTCCCCAAATACCGGTACCATCCCAAATGAGATATCCGATAGCTCCTAGAAGGGTTATCATTAAAATGTTGGCAAGGCCAAAGGCTAGATACCATAATTTAGGAGTAGGAGATAGGGGAGTCTTTGTAATAAGATCAGTTATGCTCCCAAAAGAATGGTCTCCTTTTATGAGTTTTGGCTCTGGTACGTATTGATAATCTGTGCTCATCGTAAAGTATGTTGAAAATTAAGCCAATTTGGGATTGGGATTACGAACTTTAGCAAGATACGACGTTCTAGGTCGCGTATTAACCTCTTCAAGCAGCAAGTAGTTTCGGTTGTTTTTCTTTGTTTTCACTACTTCGCTTTCAGGATCAGTGAGATCGCCAAAGTAGATAGCATCGGCAGGACACGCTTGCTGACAAGCAGTTTCTACAGTGCCATCTTCAGGTTTCATTGTTTCACCGTTAGTTTCGATGTCACGATTAATCTTAGCACGGTTCACTCGTTGCACACAATAGGTGCATTTTTCCATAACGCCACGGAAACGAACAGTTACTTCCGGATTCATTGCCATTTGAATGATTTCCGGATCGTCTCCACCTGTCAAAAATTCTTTTGTATAATTGAAGAAGTTAAATCGACGAACCTTGTAAGGACAGTTATTTGCGCAATAACGAGTTCCAATACAGCGGTT